>JAVHXX010000280.1 GCA_031119595.1 Patulibacter sp.
CTCGGCAGCGCAGCAGGCTCGGGCTCGCAGCCGCGACTCCGGAAATGAGTGTGAGCCCGGGGCTCGGAAACCGAGCCTGAACCTCGGACTGTTTTGCGGTGCGAGCCGCTCCGTGCCCTGAACCGTCGGGCGAAGCCCGGCGTTCTGAGCAGCCGATCGCGCCGCAGATCCCGTTCGCGCGGGAGCAGTTTAGGCCGCCAGGCCGGGCTGCTTCCGCGCGGACGGGAGATGCAAGCGAGCGGCGCTCAGAACGTCGGGCGGTAGGGGCCGAAGACGTCCTTCATGGCGGCGCAGACCTCGCCCATGGAGGCGCGGTCGCGGAGGGCTTCGCGGATGAAGGGGACGAGGTTGTCGGTGCCCTTCGCGGCGTTGCGGAGGTCCTCGAGGCGCGAGGCGACCTTGGCCTGGTCGCGGTTGGCCTTGAATTCCTTGAGGCGGGCGACCTGGGCCTGCTCGGAGGCGGGGTCGACCCGGAGGAGGTCCGGGACCTGGAGCTCTTCCTCGACGAACTTGTTCACGCCGACGACGATGTCCTGCTCGAGGCGGTACCGCTCCTGGTAGCCCCAGGCGGATTCGTCGATCTCGTTGGTGATGAACTCGATGGCCTTCGTGGAGCCGCCGATCTCGTCGACCTTCGCGATGAGTTCGAGGGCACGCGACTCGATCTCGTCCGTGAGGGACTCGACGAAGTAGGAGCCGGCGAACGGGTCGACGGTGTCGGTGGCGCCGGACTCGTACCCGATGATCTGCTGGGTGCGGAGGGCGATCTTCGCGGCTTCCTCGGTGGGCAGCGCGAGGGCCTCGTCGAAGCCGTTCGTGTGGAGCGACTGGGTGCCGCCGCACACCGCGGCGAAGCCCTGGAGCGCCACGCGGACGATGTTGTTCTGCGGCTGCTGGGCGGTGAGGGTGACGCCGCCGGTCTGCGTGTGGAAGCGCAGCTTCATCGATTTCGGGTCCTTCGCCCCGAAGCGCTCCTTCATGATCTTCGCCCACATGCGACGGGCGGCGCGGAACTTCGCGACCTCCTGGAACACGTTGTTGTGGCCGTTGAAGAAGAACGCGAGGCGCGGCGCGAACGAGTCGATGTCGAGACCGGCGTCGACGGCGGCCTGGGCGTACGCGATGCCGGAGCTCAGCGTGAAGGCGACCTCCTGCACGGCCGAGCAGCCCTTCTCACGGAAGTGGTATCCGGAGATCGAGACCGTGTTCCACTTCGGGATGAACTCCTTGCAGTACGCGAAGAGGTCGGTGGTGAGCCGCATCGAGTGCTCGGGCGGGTAGATGTAGTTCCCGCGGGCGATGTACTCCTTGAGGATGTCGTTCTGGACCGTGCCGCGAAGCTTGGTCGAGTCGACACCCTGCTCCTCTCCGACGAGCTGGTAGAGCATGAGCAGCACGGTGGCGGGGGCGTTGATCGTCATCGACGTCGACACGGAGTCGAGCGGGATCGAGTCGAACGCCGTCCGCATGTCGTCGATGGTGTCGATCGCGACGCCGGTGCGGCCGACCTCGCCGAGGCAGCGGGGATCGTCGGAGTCGAGGCCGAGCTGGGTCGGGAGGTCGAAGGCGATCGAGAGACCCGTCGAGCCCTTGCTCAGGAGGTACTTGTAACGCTCGTTCGACTCCTTCGCCGACGCGTAGCCCGCGTACTGGCGCATCGTCCAGAGCTGCGACCGGTACATCTCGCTGTGCGGGCCGCGGGTGTACGGGTACTCGCCGGGCTCGCCGGTGCGCTCGTCCAGGTCCTTCGGGAGGTTCGCCTCGGTGTAGAGGCGGTCGATCTCGATGCCCGAGTCGGTGAAGTGACGCGGATCCTCCGGCCCGACGATCGGCGCGATGGTGAGGCGCTCGCCCGTTCCAGCTTCAGTAGTCGACATGGCGCGGATCGTACGCGTTCGTGGGTGTTTCGCGAACGCCCGACCGTCAGACCGCTGTGGCGCTCACCGATTCGAAGGGCCGCAGCGTGACCACGCGGAAGTCCCGACCGACCGCGCCGATCTCCTCCGGCACGCGCGCGAGAGCCACGTTCAGCGACATGCCGACCGGGTCCTCGACGGGGCGGAAGAAGTCGTCGAAGTGGCTCGCGACGACCACCCGCGGCTCGAGCCTGCGCAGGATCCGCGACCAGTAGTCCTCGGTGAATCCGCGGCCCGCGATGCCCGCGAGGAACAGGTCGACGCCGCCGGTCGGGACCTGGTCGTCGATGAGATTCGCGCTGCCCTGGTGGTAGATCGTGCGGCCGGCGACCTCGATGTGGATGCCGTAGACGTCGCCGCACTTGTAGGCCGACGGGGTGAGCCCCTCGAGGTGCTCGCAGGTGAGCTCGCCCGCCGACGGCACCGCGAGCCCCAGGATGAGCTTCGAGTGCAGGCTCGGGATGAAGCGCACCGTGAACGGACCGAGCTCGTACGCGCGGTGCGGCTCGACCTCGACGGCCTGCGCCTCCTGCCCGTGGATCCGCATGAGCTGCGTGAGCGACCGCGACCCGTACGCCGGAGCGTCGTACCGACCCGCGATCGCGGGCACGTCGATCGCGTGGTCGAAGTGGGTGTGGCCGACGAGCACGCCGAGCACCTCGCCGGCGTGCGGGTCGAGGTGCGTCGCGTAGAGCCCGGGCTCGATCACGACGCGCCGCCGCCGGAGCACGTCGCCGAGCGACGAACGCGAGAGGTACGGATCGAGGAAGACCGTCTGGCCCTCGTAGGTGAGCCGGTAGCCGGCGGTCCCGAGCCACTCGATCTCGAGCCCGGGTGGCAGGTCGAGGGCGGCCGCATCGGCGCGGAGCTCGGTGAGCGCCGCCTGGTCCTCGTCCTCGCGGCGGCCCCGGGCCCGCAGGAACCGGCCGAGGTTCCCGATGTACCCGGCGACCTCGCGCGGTGAGGGGGTGCGGCTCATCGCTCGCGTGCGGCCTTGGCGAGCGCCACGGTCGCGCCGCGCAGCCCGCCCGGTTCCGTGACCGGCTCGAGGAACCCGACGCGCACGGGCGCGTCGCCGCGCGGCGTGGTCACCTTGAGGTCGACGCCGTACCGGTCGATCGACTCGCACGTGGCGACCGCCGCGTCGGCGTAGCCGCCGAACGTGCGCGCCCAGAGCAGGAGCGAGTCGGCGTGGTCCTCGTTGAGGTGCCGGCGGGCGTACGCGGCACCGGGACCGGTCGGATCCGGCGTGGCCGCGGCGTAGTCCTCGGCCTCGACCGACGCCATCCGGGCGAACCCGCCGACCCACCGGACCCGGTCGACCTTCAACACGTAGATCGTGAAGTCGTCGTACTTCGCGTAGGAGCGCGCGAACGGGAAGTGCTTGGCGTGGGCCTCGAGGGCGGCGTCGGCCTCCGCGCCCTCCGGCACGACCACGTGCCCCGCGAGCGTGATGCGGGCGCGGTCGAGCGGGTCGGCCCCGTCCTCGACGGGCTCGGCGATCGAGATGCTCGCCTTCGCCTCACGCGCGAGGTTGCGGCCGTGCTCGGCCATCGACGACACGACGAGGACCGGCTCGCCTGCGGCCGTCGCCCCGAAGGTGACGACCGACGACCACGGCGTGCCGTCGTCGGACAGCGACGCGAGCGCCCCGGCCTTCGAGCCCTCGACGAGGGTGCGGGCCTCCTCGGCGGGCGTGCGGGTCTGCGACGGCTCCGGCTCGTGGGTCGGCTCGGCGATCTTCGGGCCGCTGCCCGGTCCGCCGTGGAAGGTCTTGGTCTCGGCCGCCGCATCGCTCATGCCTCCGACGCTACCGACGGCACCGCGCCCACCCCGAATGGAGCGCGGTTCACCCTGTTGGTTGCCGCCCCTGATTGCTTGAACTACCGTTCACGCCAGTCGGCTCCATCGTCCCGGAGCCGCCCTGTCCCCGAGGCGACGGTCCGTGCACGGTCCGTCGGCCCACAGAAAGGCGCCCTCCATGCGCACCAAGACCCTCCTGAGCGTCGGGATCGCCGCGCTCGCCATCGGCGCGCCGGCCACCGCCAGCGCCGCCCAGAACGGCCCGGCTCCGACCGCCGCGAGCGTCACCGCGACCACCGGCCCGTACGCGGTCACGAAGACGTCGCTGAGCAACGCCCAGACCCCGTCGGACTTCGGTGCCGCGAACGTCTGGTACCCGACCCCGAGCCAGTACGCCGGCCAGACCTTCGGCGCCGTGGCCATCGCCCCGGGCTTCACCGAGGTCGAGTCCGACATCGCCTGGCTCGGCCCGCGCATCGCGTCGCAGGGCTTCGTCGTGATCACCTTCTCCACGAACAGCCTCGGCGAGGCCCCGAACTCGCGCGGCATCGCCCTCAACACGGCCGTGAAGTACCTCGCGAACGACTCGGTCGCCAAGGCCGAGGTCGATCCGGCCCGCCTCGCGGTCGTCGGTCACTCGATGGGTGGCGGCGGCGTCCTCGACGCCGAGCTCCAGAACCCGTCGCTGAAGGCCGGCGTCGCGCTGATGCCGTGGGAGACCAGCAACCCGTTCGCCGGCATCACCGTGCCGACCGCGATCGTCGGCGCCACCGCCGACATCATCGCCCCGCCGGCACAGCACTCGACGCCGTTCTACAACGCGATCCCGTCGACGACCCCGAAGGCCTACCTGCAGCTCGCGAACGCGACCCACTTCGCGGCCGTGCGCACCCCGAACCCGTGGATCGCGGCCTTCACGATCCAGTGGCTCAAGCGCTACCTCGACGGTGACACCCGCTACAGCGCCGGCCTGAAGACCACGCCGCCGCTCGGCATCAACGCCGGCTCGGTCGCGTCCTACACGGGCACCTTCGGCCTGATCTAGGTCGACCCGGATGTGGGCGGCGCAGCGGGGGAGCCGCGCCGCCCACGCACCACGTCACGGCCCGTGGGCCGCGCCTCTTCCCGGCGCGGCCGGCGGGCCGTCGTCGTAGGCGGCGAACGCCCGGGCTAGTCGACGAGGCCGCGCCGCGCCGCCCAGCGGCTGAGCTCGTGGCGGCTCGTGAGCTGGAGCTTGCGCAGCACCGCGGAGGTGTGCGACTCGACGGTGCGCGGGCTGATGTCGAGGCGCTGGGCAATCTGCTTGTAGGCGTACCCGCGCGCGATCAGCTGGAGCACCTCGCGCTCGCGCGGCGTGAGCTGTTCGACCTCCTCGTCGACGGCGCCGCTCGGCGCCTGGCCCGAGAAGGCCCGGAGCACGAACCCGGCGAGGCGCGGGCTGAACACGGGCTCACCGGCGCGGACCTGCTCGATCGCGGCGACGAGCTCGTCGGCGGCGATCGTCTTCTGCACGTAGCCGCGGGCGCCGGCACGGACCGTCGCGACGACGTCGTCGGGCGCATCGGACACGGTCAGCGCGAGGAAGGCCTGGTCGGGTCGCTGGGCGAGCACCTGCTCGAGCACCGCCACGCCCCCGCCACCCGGCAGGTGCACGTCGAGCAGGACCACGTCGGGGGCGGTCACGAGAATCACCGCCACCGCCTGGTCGACATCCGCGGCCTCCCCCACGATCGTGCAGCGGCCGTTCAGCTCGGCGCGCACGCCGGAGCGGAAGAGCGCGTGGTCGTCGACGAGCACGATCCGTGGCAGCGTCGCCGGAGCCGCATCTGCCAGGGGGTCGTCGCCGGCGACCTCGCCGATCCCGGAGGGCTCGATGCCGCTCACGCGCCGCTGCCCTCCGCGAGCGGGAGGCGCAGGGCGACCTCGGTGCCTGCCGGGGAGCTGTCGTAGGTGGCGCTGCCGCCGGCGTGGTGCATGCGACCGATGATCGCGTCCCGGACGCCGCGACGCTCCTCGGGCACGGTCGCCGGGTCGAACCCGGAGCCGTCGTCGCGGACGAAGATCGTCGTCGCGGCGGCGTCGACGTCGAGGAACAGCCGCACCTCCGCCCCACCGCCGTGCCGGGTCGCGTTGCGGAGCGCCTCGCGGGTCGCGGCGACGAGGTCGCGGGAGCGGTCGTCCATCGGGCGGTCGCCGCCGATCACGCAGTCGACGAGCACGCCGGTCTCGTCCTCGACCTCGGAGGCGACGAGCTCGACGGCCACCGCGAGCGAGGTGATCTCGGTCTCCTCGCGGCCGGCGAGCCACGCGCGCAGCCCGCGCTCCTGCGTGCGGGCGAGGTGCACGACGCGGTCGGGGTCGGTGGCGCTGCGCTGGATGAGCGCGAGGGTCTGCAGCACGGAGTCGTGGAGGTGCGCGGCCATCT
>JAVHXX010000281.1 GCA_031119595.1 Patulibacter sp.
GAGGCACCGACGCCCCGTGCCCAGAAGGCGAAGCGAGCCGCGGCGGCCGCCTGCAAGGTTCCACGCGCCACGCGCGGCAAACCCTGCCTGCGCGGCCCGAGCCGCGGCGGCGGCCCAGGCCGCGGCGCGGCTACCGGTGCTCGGCGAGGATCCAGACGTTGCGCCGCCAGAACGGCAGCAGCGCGAGGGCACGCAGCGGCAGCGGACGCCGCTTCGACGGCAACCGGCCGGCGATGATCGACGTGCCCGGGGCGACCGACTCCCACCCGACGGTGACCGGGTGCATCCCCTGGTCGGTGAAGAGGCGACGGAACCCGGTGCGCGTGAACGGGCGCACGTGGGTGTAGTCGTTCCAGACCCACTTCTGGGCGTCGGGCGAGGACGCGAACACGCGGCCGCCGGGCTTCAGCACGCGATTGATCTCGCGGACCACGGCGCCCGGGTCGGCGACGTGCTCGAGGAGGTCCTTGGCGACGACGCCGTCGAAGGACGCGTCCTCGAAGGGGAGACGCTCGTCGACGCTGCCCTGGATGACCGTGATCCCGCGCTTCGCGGCCGCCTCGACCGCCTCGGTGGAGGCATCGAGGCCGGTGTAGTCCGGGTAGTGCTCGCCGAGCCAGGCCGAGCCGCAGCCGAGGTCGAGGAGGCGCGTCTGGCTGGGGAAGTGGCGGGTGATGTCGCGGAAGTACCCGGGGGCACCGTGCCAGTCGAAGTAGGCCATGGCCGCGGACCCTACCGGCGCGCCGGGGCGGTCACCGCTGCGCGTAGCCCTGTTCGATCCGGGTGAGGGAGCCCTGGATCGAGAGGCGCTCGGCGTTCGCGGCGAACCACGCCGCGGTGCTCGAGCGGAGCGCGTCGCCGCCGGTGATGGCGCGGCCGATCGCGGCGGCGAGCGGCTCCGGGTCGACCGAGGCGGCCACGAACCCGTTCACGCCCTCGTCGACGAGTTCGACGGCGGCGTTGTCCGCGGCCTCCGCCACGACGACCGGGATGCCCCGCGCGGCCGATTCGACGACGACCATCCCGTAGCCCTCGCGCGACGACGGCTGCACCACGACGCTCGCGTCCGCGAAGGTGGCGTCGACCTCCTCGGACGAGACGAACCCGGGCGCATGGATGTAGTCGCCGGCGCCCGCGGCCGCGATCGCCGCCTCGACGGCCTCGCGCTCCGGGCCGGCGCCGAGCAGCGTCGCGTGGAGGTCGGGCATGCGTTCGCGCAGCTGCACGAGCGCGGGCACGAGCGACGCGACGCGCTTCTCGGCGATCCATCGGCCGGCGTAGACCACGTGCGGGCGGGCCGGCGCGGGCGTCGGCTTCGGCGGCGTGAGGTCGCCGCCGTATTCGCCGGAGAGGACGGTCACGTCGCGGCGACGCGCAAGGCCTTTCAGACGCCCGCCGTGCAGGCGGCTGAAGGTGTACGCGGTGTGGGGCACCTGCGCGCAGAGCCACTGCACCAGCCACCCGATCCGGCCCGCGACCGGGCCGAGGTAGCTGCGCCAGTAGGCGGCGCTCCAGACCTCGTGCCAGTCGCAGAAGATCCGGTACCGGGCGATCGGCCGCACCACGCCGGCAGCGAGCAGTGAGAAATAGGGGAACGACGCGGTGTGCACCAGGTCGTAGCGCCGCGCATGCCGGGCGAGGTGGAGGAACGCGCCCAGTCCGAAGGCGAGCGTCGGGCCGATCGTGCGGTTGCCGTCGGCGCCGTAGAGCGGGCGGCGCGTCTTGCCGATCGCGACCACCTCGACGCCGGGCAGGTCGGGCTCGTCGCCCGGGTCCCACTGCAGGAGCGTGAGGTAGGTGACCTCGTGCCCGTCGGCGGCGAGGCGCTCCGCGAGCTCGCGATACCACCGCTCGGCGCCGCCCACGGTCCACGGGAACAGGCAGTCGTACATCACGCAGATCCGCACGCGGCGATCGTCGCACGTCGGGTGCGGGCCACGCCGCCGGGGCTCGCGCCGCACCCTCGCGCGGAACCCCACGCGCGCCCGTGGAGCGCTGTCACACGCTCCAGCCGCAACCTTTGTCCCCCGGAGGGGTTCATCGGTTCGTGACCTCGATTCTCTATCGTGGCGGGGTGCCCTCGACCACGGACACCCTTCTCGAGCAGGAGCCGGCGCCCTCCGGCGAGGGCGATCTGATCGTCTCCGTCGTGATCCCGTGTCTCAACGAGGAGGAGAACATCGAGGCGTGCGTCACGCAGGCCCTCGGTGCCCTCGAGGCGTCCGGGCTGGCCGGCGAGGTGCTCGTCGCCGACAACAACTCGACCGACCGCTCGGCCGAGCTCGCCGCCGCGGCCGGTGCCCGCGTGGTCCACGTGCCCGAGCGCGGCTACGGCGCCGCCTACCTCGGCGGGTTCGCCGCGGCCCGCGGCAAGCACATCGTCATGGGTGACGCCGACCTCACCTACGACTTCAACGAGGTCCCGAACTTCGTGTCGCGCCTGGAAGACGGCGCCGACATGGTCATGGGCAACCGCATGAACAACATCGCGCCCGGCGCGATGCCGTGGCTGCACCAATACATCGGCAACCCGCTCCTCTCGGGGTTCCTCAACCTCCTCTTCAAGACCGGTGTCCGCGACGCCCACTGCGGCATGCGGGCCGTCCGCCGCTCCGCCCTGCCCCAGCTCGACCTGCGCACCCCGGGCATGGAGTTCGCCTCCGAGATGGTCATCCGGGCGGCGAAGGAGAACCTCGTCATCGAGCAGTTCGACATCCAGTACTCGCCGCGCGGCGGCGAGTCGAAGCTGTCGACCTTCCGCGACGGCTGGCGCCACCTGCGCTTCCTGCTCGCGCACTCGCCGACCTACCTCTTCCTGATCCCGGGCCTCACGATGCTCGTGATCGGTGCGTTGATCATGCTCACGGTGCTCACCGGCATCGACGTGCTCGGCCGCCACTGGAACGTCCACACGATGATCGGCGGCTCGTTGCTCACGGTGGTCGGGGTGCAGATCGTGTGCCTCGGCCTCACCGCCCACGCCTTCGGCACGTATTACATGAACGAGAAGGACCCCTGGTTCGACCGCATGCGCGACCGTTTCCGGCTCGAGCACGGGCTCGTCGTCGGCGCGATCATCATGCTCGTCGGGATCGTGTTCGGCATCGTGGTGGTGCTGCGCTGGGCCGGCGACGACTTCGGCGCCCTCAATGCCGCGAGCCCCGCGCTCGCCGCCGCCACGCTCATCATCGTCGGCATCCAGATCTTCTTCTCGTCGTTCCTGATCTCGGTGATCGGCCTGCGCCGCCACCAGGTCACCGGCGCTCGCTAGCGCCTCCGGCCCGCGCGGCGCGCGGCGCCGTACCCGTCGAGACCACGCCCGCCACACCCGGGCGCCGTCGACCTGCTGGGCCCGCGCGCCCGGGCGTGTTCCCCGCATCGAGGCAAGCGGGGATCGACTGAACGTCGATATAGCCCCTCAGTGCCGGACACCCGTGACCGATCACAGAACCGATGGCATCCCCGGTCGCGCATCCACCCGACCGCGCCTACGACGCCCGAGGGCGTCGGCGCGTGCGTCGGAAGCAGCAGCGACGGCGCCCTGAGTCGATCCTCGGGCGTCGCGACGTCGCGATCGTGCCGTGGGCCGTCATCTCGGTCCTCAGCTTCATGGTCGCGATCAGCACCTGGCTGCGCGGGCCGAGCGGCCACGTCGACACGGACGTCGTGATCGGCGCCGTCGGCGTCGGCATCTACACCGCCGGCATGGTCGCCATCCAGGACACCCCGCTCGGGCGGCGGTTCCGCGGGTCGTTGCCCGTCTACCTCATCGGTTCCGCCGGGTTGATGCTGGCCCTCGCGGTGCTGGCCGTCCACGAGCAGGGCGTCGCCACCGTCTTCTATTCCGTGAACGTGCTCCTCGCCGCCTACCTCGGGCTCGTGCTGCCGTGGCGCTGGGCGACGGGATCGATCGCGTTCCTCGTGCTGGGGAGCGTCGCGGTGCAGATCCTGCAGCCCTTCGCGCACGGGCTCGACGCCGTCGTCCCCACGATGCTCTGCATCGCCGCCTTCTTCACCGGCGCGCTCTGCCACGTCGCGCACGGCCGCGCCGCCCGGTTCGCCGGTGCGCTCTCGCGCTACGACCAGCTCACCGCGATGCTGAACCGCCGCGGGTTCCTCGACCGCCTCTCGCGTGCGCTGCGCCGCGGCCCGGGCGTCACCGACGGTCCGATCGCGCTGCTCATCATCGACCTCGACGGCTTCAAGCAGGTCAACGACACGGAGGGCCACGCCGCCGGTGACGAGATCCTCGCGTGGGTCGGCCAGACCATCCCCGAGGTGCTGCCTGCGCGCGCCGAACTCGGGCGCCTCGGCGGCGACGAGTTCGCCGTGTTGCTGCGCGGCGCCTCCGCCGGCGAGGCCCACGGGATCGCGACGCGGATCCGCGAGCTGCTCTCGGCCCGCATCGGGTCGTCGATCGGCATCGCCACCAGTGAGACGCGCGCCGTCGCCGCGACCGACCTCTTCCGCGTCGCCGACGCCGCGATGTACCTCTGCAAGCAGGACCGCACCCGTGGGGTGCAGGCCCTCGTCGCCGGGTCGGCGGGGCTCGCGATCGAGCGCCGCTCCACGCGGCGCAAGCCGCCCGCGCCGACCCTCTCGTACGCCGAGCTGCGGAGCCGCGGTGCACCACGCGTCCCGAAGACCGGGTCGATCTACGGGCACATGGTGTTCGGCGGGCTCGTCACGATCGCCGGTGCGGGGACGGTCGTCGTCGCGCACTGCTTCGTCGTGAACGAACCCGGCTTCTTCAACCAGGTGTTGCGGCTCCTCGGCGTCCCGTGGATCCTCGTGAACCTCGCGCTCGGGATCGCGAGCTTCGGCCGGGAGATCGAGGGCCGGCACTACTGGATCAACATCATCGGCTCACCCATCCTGCTCGGCGGCGGGGTCGGGGCCGCGATGATGACCGACGGCGGCCTCGTCGCCCCGATCGGCGCGGCGATGTTCCTGCAGACCCTCTTCCTCGCGTCGATCCTGCCGCGCCGCCACGCCGTCGCGACGCTCGCGATCCTCGCCGGCTGGTGGTGCGTGGTGGCGATCCTCTCTCCCCCGTCGACGTTGTGGGTGGTGCCGTTCGGGCTGGCGATGTTCGGGTGCTCGTTCGCGCTCGGCGCCATCGGCTACAACGCCTTCGTCGACGTGACCGAGCACGCGCTGTCGCTCGCCCGGACCGACGCCCTCACGCTCGTGAAGAACCGGCTCGGGTTCGAGGAGCGCTCGGAGCTCGCCTTCGCCGCGGCCCGCGCGGACGGCACCCGCCTGGGTCTGCTCGCCCTCGACCTCGACGACTTCAAGGGCATCAACGACACCCAGGGGCACGAGGCGGGCGACCGCGTCCTGCGGCGCGTCGCACAGCTCCTCACCGACACCTTCCCCGACAGTCACACGGTCGCGCGGCTCGGCGGCGACGAGTTCGTCGTGCTCCTGCCGGTGACCGGCCCGGCCGACGCCGCCTTCCGCGCGAAGACGCTCGGGGAGACCCTCGAGCCGGTCGTCGGCGCGTCCGTCGGCCACGCCGTCTTCCCGATGGACGGCGACGACCTCGACACCCTCATGCACGCCGCCGACCATCGCTCCTACGAGGTCAAGCGGGCCCGCAAGGCGGGCCGCGGCGAACACGCCGGCCAGGTCGGCACGCGCGCGGCGTAGGGCGGCCGCGGCGACGCGTGCGCCGCGGCGGACCTCCCCGCGCGGGGCGGCCGAGCCCCCGCGCCGCTACTTGACGACGAGGTGCTTGCTGACCGGCGTCGCCTGGTTGCCCGCCGCGTCCGCGCCGGTCACGACGACGTCGTAGGAGCCCTTCGACGGCGCCTTGCCGAGCGCGAGCGTGGTCGAGCCGACGGCGACCGTCGCGCGCACCGGCGAACCGACGGTGACGATGCGCGTGCACCGCTTCGTCTTGCCCTTCTTCGGATGGGCGGGCTTCGCCACGCACGACGAGCCCTTCTTCACGCCGGGCGCGTGCTTCGTGATCGTGGCGACGACCTGGGCGGTCTCCGAGCTCGTGACGACGAGTGACAGCGACTTGGAGGACCCCTTTTTCTTGCCCTTGCCCGCCTTGCTCGTGGTGAGCCCGCCGAGGCTCAACGTCGGCGGGGTGGTGTCCCGCGTGGCGGG
>JAVHXX010000282.1 GCA_031119595.1 Patulibacter sp.
CACCGGCGTTGTTCACGAGCACGTCGAGGCCGCCACGCTCCTCGATGAGCGCCGCGGCCGCGGCGACGCTGGCGTCGTCGGTCACGTCGAGCGGCACCGCGAACGCGTCGACGCCCGCCGCCTGCAGCCGCTCCACGGCATCCGCGAGGCGCCCGGCGTCGCGGGCACCGACGCCGACGCTCCACCCGAGCTTGCCGAGCCCGACCGCGATCTCGTAGCCGATGCCCTTGTTCGCGCCGGTCACCAGCGCGGTCTTCCGTGTCGTCATGGGTTGATCGTCGCCCCAGGCCGCGCCGGGGTCCAAGACCGATGAGGACCGGGCCGATACCCGCCGGGTATCGGCGGCGGCCGGACTAGGCTCGATCGGGTGGAGACGCGGGAGATGCAGTACTTCGTGGCGGTGGCCGAGGAGCGGCACTTCGGGCGCGCGGCCGCGCGCCTCGGCATCAGCCAGCCGCCGCTCTCGCGCGCGATCCGCCTCCTGGAGCGCCGCCTCGGCACCGAACTCCTCGAGCGGACGAGTCGCGGCGTGCGCCTCACGACCTCCGGCGAGGTGCTGTTGCGCGAGAGCCGCGCCGCCCTCGACGCGGTCGCGGCCGCGGAGCGTCGCACCCGCCGCGCGGCCGGCGCCGAACCGCTCGTGCTCGTGGTCAAGGCCGGCGCCACGGGCCGGGCGATCGCGGCGTTGCTCGATGCGCACGCCAGCGAGCCCGAGGCCGGTCCGGTGCGGCTCGAGCCGTGTGGTGTGGGGGAGCAGGTGCGCTGGCTCCACGACGGCCGCGCCGACGTCGCCATCCTCCACCTGCCGCACGACGAGATGGCCGGCCTCGAGTTCGTCGAGCTCAGCCACGAGCCGCAGGTCGCCCTCCTCGCGGACTGGCACGACCACGCGACCCGCGACGCGATCACCGTCGCCGAGTTCGACGCGCTCCGCGCAACGCTCCCCGAGCCGCGGTGGCCCGGCGCCGACGGGGTCGTGCCGGACGGGCCCGGGCCGGCCGTCCGCGACCACGGTCAGCTGCAGGCGCTGGTCGCGCTCGGGCAGACCACCTGGCTCGCGCCCGCGTCGTGCCGGGACGTCCTGCGGGCGGACATCGCCGCCGTGCCGGTGCGCGATGCCCCACCGATCACGACGGTGCTCGCCTGGCCCGCACACGGCACGTCGGACGCCGTCGCGCACCTCGTCGCCACGGCCATGCGGCACGCCCGCACGACCCGCGACGCCGCGCGCGGTGAGGCGGCCGACACCGGCTCCGCGCGCACATCCTGAGCGCAACTTAAAAAACGGTAAACCGGCTCACGGCGCCCACTGGAGGGCCGATACGAAGAGTGCGCCAGCTGGATGGACCACTGTGGTCCGGACGCTGACGGTGCCCGCATTCCGGGTACTCCTCGCACCCCCGAATCGCGAAAGCCGCCCGTGTCCGTTCCCGAACCGCTCCTCGATCCCGCCGGCCCGGCGACACCGCCCCAGGCCGAGGAGGCCGCGCTCCACGCCGAACTCGACCGGATCCTCGCGGCGCGGGCGATCGTGAGCCGCTACCAGCCGATCGTGCAGTTGGGCTCCGGGCAGGTCGCCGGGTACGAAGCGCTCGCCCGCGGCCCGCAGGGCTCGCGGCTGGAGTTCCCGGACCGGCTGTTCGACGTGGCCCGCGCCGCCGGACGGCTCGACGAACTCGACGCGACCTGCCGGGCCGCCGCCATGGCCGGCGCCGCGACGAGCGCGCTGTCCGGACCATCGACCCTCTTCGTGAACACGGAACCCGAGACGACCGCTGCGGCGATGACCAGCACCTACGACGCGCTCCTCGCGAGTGGCGGCGGCGCCCGCGTGGTGTTCGAGTTCACGGAGCGCGCGCTGACCGCCCGTCCCGCGGACGTGCTCGAGGCCACCGACCGCCTGCGCCGCCTCGGGGCCGGGATCGCCCTCGACGACGTCGGCGTGGACCCTCGCTCCCTCGCCCTGCTCCCGTTCGTCCAGCCGGACGTCGTGAAGCTCGACATGTCCGTGATCCAGGGCGCGCGGACGCCGCGCGCGGCTCGCGCGATGCAAGCCGTCGGTGCCTACGCGGAGCAGACCGGCGCGGCGATCGTCGCCGAGGGGATCGAGACCCGGGAGCACCTCGCGGTCGCACGGTCGCTCGGCGCGACGCACGGTCAGGGGTGGCTCTTCGGCCGTCCGGAGGCTCCGCCCGAGACGTTGCCCTTCACCGATCCGCTCGCTGCGTGGGATGCCGTGCCCGAGTCGACCGCCGGCCAGACGGCCTTCCAGATGGTGGTGGCGTCCGGGAGGCCCGTGCAGACGGCCGACAAGGCCTTGCTCCTCGCGCTGTCGCGGCAGCTCGAACTCCACGCGTTCTCGCTCGGGCACGAATGCGTCGTGCTCGGCAACCTCCAGCACGAGCGGCACCTCTCGCGCCGAACCGCCGACCGGTACGCCGACCTCGCCGACCGGACCGCGTTCTGCGGGCTCATCGGCGCGGGCCTCTCCGACGAACCGGTGCCGGGCGTGCGGGGTGGGTCGTATGCCGCCGGGGATCCCTTGGCGCAGGAGTGGAGCGTGATCGTGATCAGTCCGCACTTCGCCGCGGCGATGCTCGCCTACGACCTCGGCGACACGGGCGCGGACCTGGACCGGCGGTTCTCGTCCTGCCTGACCTACGACCGGGCGCTCGTCGCCAAGGCGGCGAGAGCCCTCATGCGCTCGATCGCGAACCGGTAGGGCGCGACGCGCGCGCCCGCCGCTCAGTGGCGGTGGAGCCCGTCGACCACGAGCGTGCAGAGGCGTCGGCCGCCGCCGGGCACGAGCCGCTCGGCTTCGCGGGCGGCGCGGAACGCCATCCGCAGATCCATGGTGCGGGCGTCGGGCCGCAGGCCACCCGCGGCCTTGCTCTCCTCGACGAGGCGTCCGAGCGCATCGGCGGCGCGCTGCCGGGCCTCCTGCACGTGCGGGTGGTCGAGGGCGACCTCGAGCGAGATCTGCGCGATCTGGTCCTGCATGAGGAGGTCGAGGGCGTGGTCGATCACGCGCCGCAGCGCGCCGACCGGGTCGTCGCTGCCGGCGGCATCGTCGTAGATCTGCTGGAACGCCTCGATGCGCTTGACCACGAGCTCGGCGAGCAGATCGCTCTTGGATCCGAACAGCCGGTAGATCGACCCGACGCCGATCCCCGCCGACCGTGCGAGCTCCGGCACCGGGAAGTCGATGCCCTCACGCGCGAAGAGCTGCTCGGCGATCCCGAGCAGCCGCGCGCGCTTCGCGTCGGCGTCGAGGGCTCGCCAGTGCGTCGGGGGAGATTCGGGATCGAGCACAGACGCGAACCTACGGTTCCCGGCGGCGTCGCGGGCGCCCGGAGTCGGTCAGGCCCCGGCATGGGGAGCCGCGCGGCGGCGTGCCCGGCGGCGCCCTCTCGCGCACCGGGTCGACCAACCCTGCGTAAGGACTTCCGTCCGTACGGTCGGGGTGCGACGAACGGATCCGGGGTGCCGCGTGAACGGCTGCAACTCCGGGTTCCGCGGCGGCCGGATGGGGGTCCGAGCCGCCGCTGTCGCAGACCTCAGGAGCACCATGTCCAGCACGTCCATCCACGACGACCCCGAACGACGCCGCCTCGAACTCCGCATCGGTGGTGACCTCGCGGCGCTCATCACCTACGGCCGCCAAGCCGGGATCGTCGCGATCTGTCACACCGAGAGCGAACCGGGGTTCAAGGGCCTCGGCTATGCCTCGCAGCTCGTGGAGCACGCGCTCGACGAGGCCCGGCGCAACGGCGACGCGGTGATGCCGTTCTGCTCTTTCGCCGCCCGCCACATCGCCGAGCGACCGGAGTACGTCGCGCTCGTCCCCGAGCAGTACCGGCGGTCGTTCGAGGTCGCTCCGGCCGGCGCCTGAGCCGCGCGGCGTGGGCCGGGGCCGCGCCCGCGCGGCGGCCCCGGTGTGCGCTGGTCGGGCGGGGTCAGCCGCGGCGGTACGGGTCGACCATCACCGAGTCGATCGAGACCGACCCGAAGAGGTTCGACGCCAGTGAGCCGAGAAGGTTCGTGTCGGCCCAGTTCTGGTTGCCGGTGGAGAGGAACTTCAGCTGCACGGTGGCGGCCTGGTCGCTGCCGAGCGTGATCTTCGTGGCGAGCGGGCTGACCGCGCTCGGCTGCCAGCTGGACTGCAGCGTGGTCACGTACGCGGACGACGTGAACTGTGCCTGCGTGAGTTGGCCGGAGCTGTTGCGCCAGAGGACGATCGCGACGTAACCGCCCTTCTGCACCGAGCTCATCGCGAACCGGAAGTACGGGTTCGTGTCGTCGACGCAGAACTCGGGCGAGGTGGCCGTGGAGCCCAGCGGCATGAACAGCGACTTCGAGCCGCTCGACGCGCCGGTGGTGTCGTTGCCGGAGACGACCTTCGCGCCGCCGCTCAGCGACCACGTGTTCGTGCCCTCGAAGGTGCCGCCGGGCGCGGCCGAGTAGTCGGCCTTGTCGCCGTAGCGGCTGAACGCCTTCGTGGTCGGGAGTTGGGTGCACGCGGCCGAGGCGACGGCGGGCACCGAGGCGGCGAGGCCTGAGGTCGCCGCGAGGATCGCGAGGCTCTTGACGAGGCGGACGTGGGACTTGCGTAGAGGCATGGGACTCGTTGTGGGACCGCGAGGGGGAAGCGCGTTGGGGTGACGGAAGGGAGCGGTACCGCCTCTCTCGACGCCCCGATGCACCGGATTGAGGAAGTTCCTAGGAACGTCGATGCAGAAAGTCCTGACCGGCCTCCCGCCGGGCTGGCGGGAGGCCGGGCGGCGTCGCGTCTCCGCGGCGCCGAGGTCTCAGTGGGCGCCGAGGACGACCTCGTCCTCCTCGAGCAGCACCCAGGTGCGACGCCCCGCGATGTGGAAGCCGATCGCGCTTGCGACGATCGCCGCGGCGGCGCAGATCCCGAACAGCACCCGGTACGCGTCGAGCGACGGCATCGCCGTGCCCGCGACCTCGAGCGTGATGCCCGTGAACAGCGCGCCGCCGACGGCGCTCGCGAGCGTGCTGCCGAAGCTGCGCGAGAGGGCGTTGAAGCCGTTCGCTGCGGCGAGCTCGCCGCGCGGCGTGTGCGCATTGATGAGCGCGGGCAGGGCCGCGTAGGCGACGCCGCTGCCGACGCCGATGATCGACGTGCCGAGCACGACCTCCCACAGGGCGCCCGTCGCCACGACCCGGAACAGCAGCCCCGCGGCGAGGATCGTGCCCGCGATCCCGAGCACGCGCGCCGGCCCGAGCCGCTTCATGAGCGACGCCGCGACTGGCGACAGCACGAGCATGAGCAGGCCGCTCGGCAGGAGGCAGAGCCCGGCCGTGAGGGTCGACGAGCCGAAGCCGTACCCGGTCGCCTCGGGCGCCTGCACGTAGTTCGCGGTGCCGGTGAAGCTCGCGAACAGCGCGAAGCCGACGAACACCGACGCGAGGTTCGTGAGGGCGATCGGCGGATTCGAGAGCGCCTTCACATCGAGCAGCGGGTTGGGTCGACGCCGCTCGACGACGACGAGCGCGCCGAGTACGGCGACGGCGCCGACGAGCAGGGCAAGCACCTCGGGCGATCCCCAGCCCCAGTCGCCGCCCTGCGAGATCGCGAGGATCAAGGCCACGAGGCCGGTGACGAGCAGGCCGATGCCGGGCAGGTCGATGTGGTGCTCGGCGCTCGTCTCGGGCTCCTCGACGAGCCAGATGATCGCGAGGAAGCTGAGCAGCGCGCCGCCGCCACCGATCCAATACAGCACGTGATAGTCGGCGCTGTCGCCGATGAGACCCGCCAGCGGCAGGCCGAGTGCGCCACCGACGCCGAGCATCGCGCTGATAAGTGCGGTGCCGCCCGCGCGCCGTTCGGGCGGCAGGATCGTGGCGAGCAGCGAGATGCCGAGCGGGATCGCCGCCGCCGACAGGCCCGCGATCGCGCGGCCGACGAGCATGAGCTCGAAGGTCGAGGTGAGGGCCGAGAGCGCGGAGCCGACGGCCAGCGCCGCGAGGCTGATGAGGAGCACGAGCCGCCGCCCGAACATGTCGGCGAGGCGGCCCGCGACCGGCACCGACACGGCGGCGACGAGCAGTGTGGCGGTGAGCAGCCACTGCGCCTGGCCGGTGCCGATG
>JAVHXX010000283.1 GCA_031119595.1 Patulibacter sp.
AGCTCGTGGCCTCGCTCCTCACGCTGGCCGGGGCGATCGGACTGCTCGTCGCCGCGCTCACCGATTGGTCCTCGGACGTCGGCGCGGCGATCGCTTGGATCGTGATGCTGACGGGCATGTTCGCGCCGTCGCTCGCCCGGCGAGGCTCGGCTTGGCGGCTCGCTCGGGCGCGCCGCTGATTCGATCGCTCGCCGCACACGCCTGCGCGGCTCTGTGATTGCGAGCACGGAAAACGGCGAAGATTCGGGCGAAATCGCTGCACGGATCCCGGAAACCGGGGTCACGACCCCATGGCGATTCTGCACAAACGCTCTTCATCCATGTCAAGCGTTCAGTAAGTGATTGGACCTGTCGACAACGGAGGGAACCTTCCGTGCGCCACGGCGTGCACCGACCCACCGTCATAGGAACCAGATGCTTCATCAGTCTCGAGCTCGGCGTGCTGCCGGGACGATCGCGTTCGTGAGCGCCCTCGGCCTCACTGCCACCGCAGCCCAGTCGGCATCTGCCGCCGCGCCGTCGGCGTGTCAGGCGACCGCGGTGAACCTCTCGCTGCTCGGCGCCGCGAACGTCACCGCGAACACCGCCAACCCCGCGAACACGCCGTGCGTCGCCGACCACAACGGCAACGACGTGACGGGCCTCGGCTCGATCGCCGCGAACGCCCTCGACACCACCACAAGCGTCACCACCGGCGTTCGTGCCGACGCGGAGACGCGCGTCACCGGCCTCCACGCCGACGCCTCGAACGTGACCACGGGGCTCGTCGCGCCGCTCACCTCCGGCGCGAACAGCCTCATCCCGGCGCTGAGCGCCGCCCTGTCGGCCCAGCTCGGCGCCGGTGGCGGCATCACGACCGCGATCGCCCCGCTCCACGCGCTCGGACTCAACATCACCGGCGTCGACAACGCCAACCTCACCGCGCAGACGAGCGCCGGCCTCCCGGCCGCGCTCTCCGCCGCGCTGCCGAGCCTCGTCGACGCGGGCCTCATCGACACCACGGCGTCGGCCGTCTGCTCGAACGGCGCCGCGAGGCTCAGCGGCTCCACCACGCTGACCGGCGTGAACGTGCTCGGCCAGACGATCGACGCGAACGACCCGGTCGGCAAGGTCCTCTCGGTCGACTCCGCGAACCTCAACCTCGCCCAGCTGCTGAGCGTCACCGCGGTGCTCAAGAGCATCAAGGTGCAGCCGTCGCTCCTCTCCGACGTCGCGAACAAGCTCGGCAACGCGAACCAGAGCACGCTCTACGACGTCCTCACCGATCCGCTCGGGCTGCTGTCCGCGATCAACCCGGACCTGCCGGCGGGCAAGACCGTCGCGAGCATCCTCGCGGCCGTCGACACCGCTGTCGCCCCGGTGCTGCAGTCGACGAACATCCCACTGCCCGCCGGCATCCTGCACGCCGTCGTCACGCCGCAGAGCAGCGTCAGCGACGGCGACACGCAGACGTCGACCGGCCTCGGCATCGACATCTCGGGCCTCGGCGTGCCGCTGCTCCAGGGGTACCTCGCCCGCGCCTCGGTGACCGCCGCTGCCGCCTCGTGCGACACCCCGCCGGTGCCGACCCCGACGCCGACGCCCACGCCGCAGCCGAAGGGCAAGCAGGCGGGCGAGTCCGCGGCGGCGATGCTCACCTGGAAGAAGGGTGAGGCGGCCGCGGTGCTCGAGTGCACCGACGTGAAGCTGCGCCTGATCGACGTGCACCAGGCCGGCAAGAAGACCGTCATCAAGGGCGTCGCCGACGCGTCGCTCGTCGGACAGACGGCCGACCTCTACCTCACCTACGGGAACAAGAAGGTGGCGACGACGAAGGTCGACGACGACGGCGTGTTCGAGGTGACCGTGCCGCTGCCGCCCGCAAGCATCCGCGAGACGAACTCGGCTCGCTACTACGCGACGATCAGCGGCAAGCGCACCGCCGCGCTCAAGTTCGCCCGCCGCATGTACACCACGCAGCTGAAGAAGGGCGGCACGCGCGTGCGCCTCAGCGGCTACGTCACGGCACCGCTCGCCAAGGCCGGCACCGCCGTCGCGATCCAGCAGCGCGTCACGTGTGGCAAGTACAAGACCGTCGGCGAGACGAAGGTGCAGGGCAACGGTCACTTCACCGCGACGATCAAGAAGCCCGCCAGCGGCACCGCGGTGATCTACCGCGCGCAGACGGCCGTGCCGAAGCGTGCCGGCGCCGCACGCAAGTACGCGACCTACACGCTGCCGCAGCCGCTCGCGCTCTAGCGCCCGGCTCGCCATCGCGCACCGCACCGCGGGCCCCGCGTCCTCCGGCTCCGGCCGGTGGGCCGGGGCCGCGGGCCGTTCCAGGTCCTGGGGTGCGGTCGTGGGGGCGCGCCGACCGGGCCCGGCCGCCGCGCGCCTTCGGCCCGGGTCAGGCCTCGCGGCGCTGGCGACGCAGGTCGGCGACCATCACCCGCGGGTCGATACCCCAGGCGTTGCGGTGCCGCGGGCGTGCCGCGGCGGCGGCCTGCGCGAAGACGAAGTCCGCCGAGAGGCGATCGGCCTCGGACGGCGGCGGAAGGTGTTGGGTGCGCGCGAGCGCGGAACTGTGTGGCATCGGTCTCGGCCCTGGAGTGGTGTCTCCCGAGGTGATCGCCCGCACGCGTATCGGCTCGATGAACGAGATCTGAACGAGGTGGTCACAGCGGGTCCGCGCCACAGGTGACCAGTCGCGGGTCGATCGCCGCATCCTGGGTGGTGATCTGCCGGTCGAGACCCACTCAAGGCGCGCTGCCGCTCGCCGACGACACGGACCGTGTCGGGGGAAACCACCATCGAGTCCTCGGGCGACCTCGCGTCCCGGTCGGTCGGGCGATGGCTCACCCGCTGCACGTCGGCGTCGATCTGCATGGCCACCGTCGCGGCGCTGATCCTCGGTGCCGCGGTCGCACCCGATGCGCTCGCGGTCCAGTACGACGGCTTCGCACTCGCCCTCGCCGCCGTGGTGCTCTTCCTCCCGCGCGGTCGCGGCGTCGTTGCGGATCCGAGTTGGGGCCGGATCGGATGGCACGAACTCCGCCGTGCTCCACTCGACGTGCGCACCGGCGATCGCCGCGCGGGCCTGGGCCTCAGCGCGGTGATGGTCGCCGCGGTCGTCGTCGAGACGTTCTGCGCTGCGTCCGGTGACGTCGCCTCGGGGCGGACCGTGTTCCACGGGCTCGCCTACGGACTCCTCGTGTGGTTCGTGATCGCCGCCGCGGCTCGGGTGCTCCGATGGCAGCGGCACCCGGTGACGGAACCGGAGCTGGGCCAGTGGCTGCCGTCGCCGTGGGAGCGGCGAGCGTCGACGAAGGTGTCCCGGTTCGACCACGACCTCGGGACGTGGCCGCACGCCCGTGCGTTCGCGATCCACGCCCACACGGGGTGGGCATGGATGGCGATCACGATCGGCCACGCCTTCACGATGACCGTGCTGCCCCACGGCGACGAGGCCAACACGTGGGACGCCAGCTTCGTCCTCGTGGTGCTGATCTGGGGCTTGGTGTGGTTGCGGCGCGGCGGCTGGGTGACCATCGATCCGCACGCGCGCACCCTCAGCTGGGGGAGGCCGCCGCGGTCGCTCGTGCCGGCGCGGACGTGGCGGTTCGACGAGCTCCGTGCCGTCGAGCTCGGCCGGGGTGCCGCCCCGACGAGCGTGCGGCTCGACCTCGGCGACCGACGCATCCGGCTTCGGCTGCCGGCCGGAGAGGCGCGACGCCTGGCCCGGTCGCTGCGCGAGGCCGCCGGCCTGCCGGCGACCCGGGCGCCGTGGTGACCGGCCGCGCTACACCCGCGAGAGCAGTCCGCTGACCGCGTCGCGGAGGTCGCTGATCTGGAACGGCTTGAGGAGGTGACCGTCGGCGCCGATCGACCGTCCCCAGTCGTCCGCACGTGCCTCACTGATCCCGGTGATCATCAACACTCCAACTTCACTGAGTGTTGACTGACTACGAATATGGTGCAACACGGAGAGGCCGCCGTCTCCGCCGGGCACGTTGATGTCGAGGAGGACCAGGGCCGGCGGATCTTCGTCGATCGCGGCGATCGCGTCCGGAGCGGTGGCGGTCTGCCGGAGGTCGTGCCCGTCGGCGGAGAGGATCGCCTTCACCAGGCTGCGGATGGCGACGTCGTCGTCGCAGATGAGGATGCTGTGGCCAGAAGTTGTCATGTCAGGTGGTCACACTCAGGCTAGCGTTGACTCATGGCACAAGTGGGGGACTTGGACTACCGGGCGCTGTTCGAAGCGCTCCCGAACCTGTACATGGTGCTCGACCCGGACTACCGGCTCGTCACCGTGACCGACGCCTATGCCGAGGCGACGCTCGTGCAGCGCGAGGAGGTCGTCGGGCGGCACCTGTTCGAGGTCTTTCCCGACAACCCGGACGACGAGAGCGCCGACGGGGTCGGCAACCTGCGCGCCTCGCTCGACCGCGTGATGCGTACCCGTGAGCCGGACACCATGGCCGTGCAGAAGTACGACGTCGAGGAGCCCGGGCAGCCCGGGGTGTTCCGGGCGAAGTACTGGACCCCGGTGAACACTCCGATCCTGGGTGACGACGGCCGCGTGAAGCTCATCGTGCACCGGGTCGAGGACGCGACGGAGTGGGTCGAGATGCAGCAGGCCGCGGAGGCGGAGGCCGCGGACTCGGATGCTGCCGCCGATGCGCGCGCCGAGCTCCGCCGCGACGCCCGCATCGAGTCGGAGATCCTGCGCCGTGCGAACGAGCTCGGCATGAGCGTGTCGCAACTGCGTGCCGCGAACGAGGCCAAGAACGAGTTCCTCTCGCGCATGAGCCACGAGCTCCGCACGCCGCTCGCCGCGATCCTCGGCTTCAGTGAGCTGCTCACGCTCGCCGACCTCAGCCCCGAGCACGACGAGTGGTCGTCGATGATCCTCCGCGCCGGTCGACACCTGCTCAACCTCGTGAACGAGGTGCTTGACATCTCCCGGATCGAGTCCGGTGACCTCGCACTGTCGATGGAGCCGATTGCGATCTCACCACTGCTCGACGAGGCGTACGAGCTCGTCGCGCCGCTCGCGACCGGCCGCGGCGTCGAGCTCCATGCGCCGCAGATCGCCGCCGGCGCGGGCTATTCGGTCGCCGATGCGCAGCGGCTCAAGCAGGTCGTCGTGAACCTGCTCTCCAACGCCGTCAAGTACAACCGCGAGCACGGAGCGATCCACGTCGCCGTGGCACTCGTGCCAGGGAATCGCGTGCGCGTCGAGGTGACGGACACCGGCGAGGGCATCAGCGAGGCGTCGCTCGGCAAGCTCTTCGTGCCGTTCGAACGGCTCGACGCCGGCTCGACCAGCGTCGAGGGCACCGGCCTCGGCCTCGCCCTGTCACGCGCACTCGTCGAGACGATGGGCGGGCAGCTCACGGCGAGCAGCGTCGTCGGGACCGGCTCGACCTTCGCGATCGAACTCGATCTCGGGGAGCCGGTCGCCGTGGAGGAGATCGAGGCCGAACACGGCTCGGTGCTCGCACCGCTCGCCTACGAGACCGAGCGGACCCTGCTCTACATCGAGGACACGCTCGCCAACCTGCGCCTGGTCGAGCAGATCCTCCTGGCCCGGACGAGCGTGAAGGTGCTTCCGGCGATGCTCGGCTCGCTCGGCATCGACCTCGCCCGAGAGCACCAGCCCGACGCGATCCTGCTCGACCTCCACCTCCCGGACCTCGGCGGCGACGAGGTGCTCGCGCGGCTCCGCGCCGACGAGCGCACGCACGAAATCCCCGTCGTGATCCTCTCCGCCGATGCGACCGGTCGCTCCGTCGAACCGCTCAAGGCCGCGGGCGCCCACGACTTCCTCACGAAGCCGATCGCCGTGCGCGAGCTACTCACCGTCGTCGACGAGCTCATCGGCGACGGGGTGCCGGCCGAGGCGTGAGCGGGATGCGCCGGCGCCGCGGGTGGCGCAGGCTTTCCACGGGTGGCGCGGGCGACGACGTGATCGCCGCCCGCGGACGCTGCGCTACGCGGAGCGGATGAGCTTCTTGTTCACGAACTCGTCGGCGCCGAAGCGGCCGAGCTCGCGGCCGAAGCCCGAGCCCTTCACGCCGCCGAAGGGCAGCTCGGCGCCGTCGGCGAGGACGAGGTTCACGAAG
>JAVHXX010000284.1 GCA_031119595.1 Patulibacter sp.
TTGCTCAGCGGCCGCGGCGCGGTCGCGTCGCGGCCGGCCGTCGCCGGCGAGCCGGCCGTGCCCCACCGCTCACGCAGGTCGGCGGCGCTGACCAGGCCGCCGGCCTGCTGCAGCGCGCCCCACGCGATGCGCGCTGCTCCTGGATCGAATTCGGGGCGATGATCGGGGATCGCCGCAGGGTAGCCAGAGCTCCGGCTGCTTCGGGCGCCTCGAAGCGGCATCACGCACAGACCTTCCGCCGCGCCTCCGGACTTCGGTCGGCGACGATCATCGCGCGGACACGCACGCGTCCCTGCTGCTCGCACACGACCCACACGTACGCGCGGCCGCGGCGATCGGTGGTCCGCCGGCGGCGGCGCCGGCCGAGCCGGCGCCACTCGCTGCGGGTGATCGTCACCGATCGCACCGCCCCCTCGTTGTCCAGGTGCTTACGCATGCGCGATCACCCGCGCTTCCTCCTCGCCGGCGTCGGTGAGCAGCAGCGCGAGCGGGCGCTCGGTGTCGCACGCGCGCATCACCGCGGCGACCGCGTCGACGCCGTCGGCGAACCGGAACGCCTTGTCGTCGCCATCGCGGGCCACGACCCATCGCGGCGCCACGCGCGAGCGCGACAGCGCCCACCGGCCGCCGCCCGGGATCTCGATCGCCGTCGGCTCCGGCTCGCGGCCTTCAAGGGCCGCCTGGCGGGCGGCGTCGGTGTGCCGCCCGATCGCGTCGGCGATCGCCAGCGCGTAGGTGTTGTGCTCAGGGTCGGCGGTACTGTAGTTGCGCATTTCGGACCTCACTCCGTCTTGCCGACACCCGCGGCCCTTGGCGGGGCGCGCGAGTGCCTGGACCCCCGGCCCATCGCGGGCCGGGGGCTCTTGGTTTGCTGGTTAGTTGGTGCCCATTCGGGCGGTGCACCGGGCCTGGTGGAGCTGCTGCGGACCCCAGTGGTGTGGTGCGTCGTCGATGCCCGGCAGGACGCGCAGCACGGCCTCCGAGAGCGCCTGCAGCGCGAAGAACGCCTCCGACGCGTGATGGTCGGGGTGCTCGCACGCCTGGCCGGCGTAGCCCAGGATCGCGGCCGACGCCTGAGCGCACGTGAGCGTGTACTCGGGATCGGTGAAGCGGTACGGCTCCCGCCACTGCGAACCGGTGCCCGGCAGCTCGCCGCCGTCGACCGTGTCGGGGTACAGGTGCATCACCGAGCGCACGTTCTCGCCGAGCCACATCGAGCCCAGCTCGTCCGGCGTCACGCCCAGAGGGTCGGTGTGCCCCGGAGCGCGCAGGCGCCGCTCGAGGAACTTCGGGACCATCCGCGGCTCCACCGGCGGCTCGCCGGTGAACACCTCAAGCGCGCGGTCAAGCGTGCTCGGCTCTACCTCGCCGGGCACCGGCACCCACCACCGCAGCGGGAACGGCCCGCGGCCGCGGCGACCGCGGTGCGAGCCATCCGATGGCCCGGCCAGCGCCACGCGCACCAGGACGTCGATGTGCGCGACGTCGACCACGAACGCGCTCACTGCCCCGCCTCCTCCGGCATGCCCGTTGCCGTGATCGTCGCCGGCACCAAGATCGTCCCTCGCCGCGGGCACAGCACCAGCGCCTGACGCTCGGGCCGAGCGACCTTGTAGTCGCTGTGAATGCGCCGCCATTCATCAGCGGTCATGGTGACGCTCGTCACCTCACCGGCCTCATCGAGAACCTTGTGCATATCGGACCTCACTCCGATCGGACGGAGGCGGCCCGTTGGCGCGACCCGCTTCCGTTGTGTACTCCCCCACCCTACCATACCCCTGACTCGCGTTCAGGGTATATGTCGAGCGTTTGCGCGCCATGCGTCGGCGCGCTCCGCTCACCTCGCGGCAGTCGATGAGGCTCGGGGCCCCTCCCTCTCGCCAGCTCAGTCCACCTTCGAGCCCCGTAGGCTTCTGGTCGCATGGCGGACCTTCTTTCGCTGTGCCATGCGCCCCGGCTGTGACTGCGGCGCGGGGATCGCGCGTGCGCAGCTACGGAGTTACGTAGCTGCGCACGTCAACTTCACGCCTTTGCGCTGGCCGCTGCCTGCAGCTGGGTTCGAAACGCCGCCGTGACAGCTTCGGGGTCGGAGCTGCCGAGCTTGGATAGATCCATGCCGCTCTCCGCCAACAGTTCGACGGCCGCCGTGAGAAGCGAGCTCGCTGGCGTCCGCGCTCCAAGCGATCGCGGGAGCCCGGTGTGTTCCGGTCGGGTGGAGCTACGCAGCCAGTTCGATACCCCGACGGGCACCTGGACGTCGACGCGGGTGATCGGACCACCGAGGACACTCGCGATCGCCGCCGGCTTGATCGCCGGGACAGCCACCGACCGCTTGGCCGGCTTGCTAGCTGGCGAACTCGCTCGCTGTGCCCGCGGCCGCCGCGGCGGCGTCACTTTGGGCGTGGGCGTGGCCTCCGGGTCGGGGACAACCGCCCCGGTGTGCGGCAGTGCGCCGTCGGACACCAGCAGGTCGGGGAGCTGGACGGGTTTGCGGCTCATGCGGAGACCTCGACGACCTTAAGATCCAGACGCTCCACCAGCCGGTCGACGAGCTTGCGGTAGTCCTTCTTTACGACGGGGTGCGACGGTGAGGCGTCTCCGACTGCTTGCCGTGCCGCACTGGCGTCGTTGACGCAGGTCGCGTTGCGAATCATCGGCAGAAACGGGATCGGCCCGTCCGGCGGGAACTGCTTCTCGAGGCCGTGTGCGACGTCGACCTGGTGACCTTCGGCCTTCTTGAACCGCGTGCCAAGTACGCCGGCGTACTTGAGCCCCGGGTTGGAGTGCTTCTGGATCGCCGTCACCGTTCGGATCATGGCGCTGATCCCGGAGACTTCGGTCGTGGTTAGGCCGGTGGGGATCAACACCCAGTCAGCTGCGACCAGCGCGTTCATCGAGAGCACGTCTGCGGCCGGTGGGCAGTCCATGAGGATCACGTCGAAGGCGCGCTCCTGTTCGATGGCGTCGAGTGCATCGCGGAGGCGCTGCTCGGCCCCCATGCCCTGCGGTAGCGAGGTGAGTGCGGTCTTGGCCGTCACGAGGTCCTCATAGGCGGGAACCAGCGGGACTCCCCAGGGCGTCTCTCGAATCGCGTCGAGGAGCGGGGCGCGCTCGTCGTCCGGAACGTCCATCGCTTCGAACTCGGGGTCGGTGAGAAGTCGCGCGACGGTCAGGTGGGCTGGCTGACTGTTGCCGAGCCCCGCGATGATCGCGAGATTCGCCTGCGGGTCGAGTTCCACCGCGAGAACGCGCAGACCTCGCTCGGCGAGCGCGAACCCGAGGTCCTTGGTGGTCGTGGTCTTGGCCACCCCACCCTTCTGGTTGAAGATCGCGACGCGTTGGGCGCTCATAGGTCCTTCTTTCGATTCCACGGGATGCGGACCTGCGTGACTGCGCAGGTGCGTAACTACGCAGCTACGTATCCCGCACGATATCGCGAGATACGTAGCTGCGCAACTACGTGCATCCGTACTTGCGGATCTACGTAGGCCCGTAGGTACGTGGGTACGGACCTACGTACTCACGTACCCGCGTAGGTGCGCAGTTACGCATATGCGTCGCTCACGGCGAGCTCCGCGCGACCGCGTGCTCGGCGGGGCGTGGGGAGGAGGTTGGGATCGGGTGACTCTGGCCGTAGGACAGGGCGAACGAGCCGACCACGATCGTCGTGAGGACGACCGCCCACAGTCCGGTGACGAGCGCGGTGCCGAGCCTGCTCAGGAGGAAGCGCGTCAGCTCGATGCATGCCCAGACGCCTCCGATGACGACGAACAGGGCAACCACCGCCTCGATGACGTACTCAAGCGGCAGCGGCATCGTCGACCTCCTCGCCTTCCATCGCGGCTTCGCTGGCGGTGGTCCATTCGTACGGTCCGAGCAGGTGGTAGTAGTGGCGGCGGGTGACGCCGTAGCGGGCCCGGACGTCGCGCTCCTGGCGCAGCTCGCTCTCGATGAATCCGTTTGCGGCCAGTTCGCGCAGGCCCCTGCGCAGGGTGTCAGGGCTCACGCCGTACCAGTCGGCGCCTTCCTCGAGCACGAGCTTGAACCACGGCCGGTAGACGCTGTGCTTGAGCGCGACGAGGAGCGAGAAGGTGGCGTTGAGGCTCAGCTCGTTGTGATGGCCCTCGAGGAAGAAGTCGTTCGGCAAGGTGAAGTACTTGCCCTTGCGTCGCTTGTACGCGGCGCCGGAGCCGTCTTCGCGGAGCAGGTACGCGGTGCGGATCTGGTGTGTGCGGTCGATCTTGAGGAGCTGCTTGCTCTCCAGCCAGCCGAAGCTGCGGGAGACGGTGGCCTCGGCGCCAGCGGTGATCTTGTCGAGGGCGCGTCCCCATGCCTCGTTCGGCATCGTCGGCGCGTCCCATGGCTTGCCGAGGGCCAGCAGGTGGACCAGGAGGTAGAGCTGGAGGGCGAAGAGCCGTCGCTCGTGAACGAAGTGGCGGGCTGGGCCCGGTGGTCGCTTACCGCCCCAGGCCTGCAGGAACGACCACCGGATCGGCGCGCCAGGGCGCTCGATCTCGGAGAACAGCGCCTGGCGGGTCTCGGCTGGAGTCGGAACGACAAGCGTTCCTGTCGATGGGGTGGATGCATTGATCTTCTTGGGCATGCACTCATTGAAGCACGCCCGCTGAGACTGCCAACGCTGACGACCCTAGTGTTCTTTGCGGTGCCAGCCAATGTGTATAGAGCGCGCGCCCGAAAGCCAGAGTATGCCGAGGGAAAGCCGGAGGGAAAGCCGAAATGCCTACTCTTAACGTTGAACTTAGTGCGCCCAGCGGGGACTGTCGACGTTCAGCGGCTCGCGCGACCGCCTCTCCGCCGCCACTTGTTTGCATCCGCGAAGTTTCTCCCGGCGTCGTTTCGGCCCGGAGGCCGTAGGGGCGATCTGGCCGCTCGCGAGAATGTTCTGGATAGATCCATCGTCTTCGGTTTCCGAGGCCGTCAGGCGGCGTTTCTGGCCGGTCTCAGGCGATGTCGTCTAGTCGATCGGCGGGCCTATCTCGTGTGGGTGGTCGCGGATCCAGTCGGTGAGGTCGTACTTGTCTGGGACGGGGCCGGCGAAGTCGGTCCAGTGGTGCAGCTCGTAGTGGGCGCCGGCGGCTGCCAGGTCGTGGACGGCGCGGTCGGCGAGCATGTCGCCGGCGTCGTCGGCGTCGACGAGGACGTGGACGCGTGCGTAGCGGGCGAGCCGTCTTGCGAAGTCGGCCTTCCAGGTCGCGGCGCCGGGGACGGAGGTAACGCCGGTGAGCGGCCAGGCCGATCGGGCGGCGATGGCGTCGGCTTCGCCCTCGACCAGCCAGATCTCCTGGGAGGTCGGCCACGTCCGTTCGGGGCAGGGCCAGAGCATCACAGGGCGGCCGCGGAGTCCGACGGTCTTGATCGAAGAGGTCGGCATGTAGCCGCGGAGGTTCACGAGCTGTCCGTGTTCGTCGTGCATGCCGAAGATGAAGCGGTCGCCGCGGACCGGCAGGTTGAAGTTGCCCCAGCCGACTTGCAGCGCTCGCAGCGCCTCGGGTTTCCAGCCGCGCTCTTGGCCGATCCAGCCGAGGATGCGATCGAGTTCCTGTAGGCGGTCGACGGCGCGGTGCAGATGGTCGATGCTCGGGAGCTCCGCGGGTTTGCGGTCGTCGGTCATCGGGCTCCTCGGCGTCGCGGCGTGCGGTTGCCGCGAGCTTCGCGGCGGGCTCGGTCGTTGGCGTTGCGGCGGGCCAGGTCGCCGAGCAGCTGCGCGAGGGCCTCGTGGACCGGGTGAGCGGTTGTCGGGTCGAAGCCGTTCTTGTCCGTGTGGCTGCCGCGTTGGGTCATCGGTTGTTCGCCTAGCGGCTCACATCCGATTTCCCCAACTTTGCCGTGTGGATCTGAAGATTTGGGCATCTCCCAATCAGTGGTTTTCAGTTTCTCGAGGCTGCGGCGACCGGCGCGGAAGGCGCTGCCGGCGCCGCGGCCGCGGTCGTACCGAGCGGCGGCGACGTCGAGACCGTCGGCGATCGTCTTCGAGAGGGGAGGAACGGCGCCGACATCGAAGCGCCAGTGGGCCAGCAGGGCGTCGCTGAGCGGGACGTCGGGATCGCTGGGGACCGAATCGGCGATCGAGAGCAGCC
>JAVHXX010000285.1 GCA_031119595.1 Patulibacter sp.
CCGTTGAGCCCCGCCGCCTTCACGCGCACGAGCACCTGCCCGATCCCGGGCACGGGATCCGGGTAGTCGGGGTTGAGGACCACCTGGTGGTCGACGATCGTCACCGCACGCATGGCTCCGATCCTAGGAAGCGCCGCGTCACCGCGCGGTAAGGCCGCGCGCACCGGCGGTCGGCTCGGCGTGGAGCGGCGCGCGGCCGGCGGCCGGCGGTCGCCCGCGAGGCCCGGTCGGCGCGCCGCCTCAGGTGCGGGCGACGCCGAGCGCCTTCGTCTTCGTGGCGCGGCTCGTGAACGTGAGCGTGACCTTCGCACCGGCCTTCGGGGCCGACTTCAGGATCAGCTGGCCCTTCACGGAACAGATCGCCTTCGTCTTCGACGCGGTCACCGTGAACGACCGCTTCGAGAGGGCGATCGTCGTCTTCGCCTTGCCGAAGGTCGACCGGATCGTCGTCTTCACCGATCGCGCGGCCGGGCACGTCTTGCCGGTGCGGCGCAGGTCGAGGTCGAAGAGGAGGAGCTGCTTCGACAGCGCCGTGGCGACCCGCTTCGTGGCGATCGCCGGCGCCGGCGTGCCGCCGCCGGTCGCGGGCCTCGTGGTGCCGGTCGTCTGCGTGGTCGAACCCGCCCCGGTCTTCGGGCTGGAGCCGGAGGAGGAATCCAGGGAGCCGGGCGCGGGAGCGGCGACGGTGACGCGGCCGTAGAGCGTGGTCGGGTGCCCGACGGCGTCGGTCGCGGTGACCGACACGTCGTAGGTCCCGGCGGCGGCGTACGTGTGGCCGACGGCGACGCCGGTGGCCGACGTGCCGTCGCCGAAGGACCACGTGGTGCTCATGACGATCGACCACAGGTCGAACGGCGACGTCGAGAACGAGGCGGCCGTCCCGGCGATCGCGGTCGTCGGGATCGACGTGCCCGGCATGAGCGGGCCGGTCGCGTCGAAGCCGCTGGCCTGCACGGCGTTGCCGGCGGTCTGGCCGTCGTTCTGCAGCCACGACGCGAGGCCGTTGCCGGACGCGTCGAGCGCGATCGACGGCGAGAACGCGGTGATCCCGGCGGGCGAGAGGTTGACCGGCGCGCTCCAGGTGCCGCCGGCCGGACGGGTGGAGGTCTGGATGCGCTGCGCGTTGTCGACGGTCGCCTCCCACAGGACGGTCGCGTCGCCGCCGGCGCTCACCGCGAGCTGGTCGGTGAGGGCGGTCGTCGTCGGGGTGCTCAGGGCGACGGTCGGCGACCACGTGCCGCCGACGGGACGGGTCGACGCCTCGACCCGCTTCTTGCCGCTGCTCGGCAGGCGGGTCCACGTGGCGAAGGCATCACCGGAGGCGTCGAAGCCGACCTGCGCGTTGCTGGCCGAGCCGGTGTCGACCGACGGCAGCGTGATCGGGGTGTCCCAGTTCGCGCTGCCCGCCGCACGGCTCACGACCTGCAGCCCGTAGCCGCCGGTGTCGTAGCGATCCCAGGCGGCCACGAGATCGCCCGCGGGATCGGTGGCGATCGCGGGCGCCTCGGACGGGCCGCCGAGCGCGCTGAGGTCGGCGGGCGACTTCCACACGCCGTTGGGGAGGACCTCGGACCAGCGGATGCGGCGGCCGATCGTGCCCGGACCGTCCTCGGCCCACACCGCGGCGGCGTGGCCGCTGGAGTCGATCGACACACGCGCGCCGCTCGCGGTCCCCGGCCCGCTCACGCCTCCCGCGATGGACCAGGAGCCGAGCGGTCCGGTGCGGGTGGCGGCCTGGAACTGCGGCGGGTTGTCCCCCGCGATCCAGCCGGCCACGGCGTCGCCGGCCGCATCGACCGAGATCTGGGGTGCGCTGGCGTTCACGCCGGCCGGGCTGAGCGTGACCGGTGTGCTCCAGGTGGCGCCGGCCATGAGGGTCGCGGTCTGGGTGCGGTCGTTCGTGCCGTCGCTGCGGATCCACACGGCGGTGGCATCGCCCGCGGCGTCGAAGGCGACCTTCGGCGAGCCGGCGGTCTGGCCGACGGCGCTGATCGAGATGGGGGCGCTCCAGGCGTCGCCGCCGCGGCGGGTCGCGGCCTGGATCCGGTAACTACCGCCGTCGAGGCCCTTCCAGACGGCGATCGCGTTGCCGGCGGGGTCGACCGCCACGGACGGGTCGGTGGCGACCTGGCCGGAGGCGTTCAGCACGCTGGCGGGCAGGAACGACGGGCCGGGCGTCGCGGCGGTCGCGGGCGCGGGAACGAGGAGCAGGAGGAGCGCGGGGACGACGACTCGGAGGCGGGCGGGGCGCATAGCGGCTTACTACACCACGTAGCGCAGGGGTCCGTGGGGCGTCAGGGACGCCTGTTCGGGGCTGATCGGCCGGACTTGGCGCAGCGCACGCGCTGGCCGATCGGCCCGGGCCGCGAGCGGCGTCCAGACGGGAACGACTCAGGCGGCGGCGCGTGGCGCGAGCACCGCGCCGGTCTTCGTCACGCTCGAGCCCTGGAACGCGACCCGGACGCGCAGCGGCGCACGGTTGCCCCTGCTCAGCCACGCGCCGGCGCGCACGACCACGTCCCGCGTCTTCTTCGTGACCACGACCGACGTCGTGCTGACCGCCTTGCCGCGGCGGACGGTCACGGTGGCCACGCACCGAGCGGCGCAGCGCAGCTGGCCGAGGGTGAGGTGCGTGCCGTGTTGCACGGCACGTTTGCGGAGCGACGCGCGCGGGCGGAACCCGAGGCCGATCGGCACCGTGCTGAGCGGGCCGTCGACCACGGTGGGCCCTGCGACGGGGAGCTTGCCGTCGCCGAAGGTCGTCAACGGGCCCCACGGGTTGGGCCAGAGGTGGTTGTCGACCGCGCCGACGTACCAGCCCACGAGCTTCGGGTCGATCTTGAACGTGGCCGAGGTGGTCGGCTTGTCGATCGGCGTGAGGAGCAGGCAGGAGGCCGAGTCCTTGCGGGTCGGGCAGGCGCGCAGGCCGGTGGCGATCGAGCCGCCGGTGGGGGCGTCGGGCCAGGTGCCCGCCAGGGCGGCGATCGTCTGGCCCACGAAGAGCTTGCCGCTCACCTTGCCCGCGGTGGGCGTCTGTGGCGGCGGGATCGGGCCGACCGGGCCGCTGACCGCGGTCGGCGCGTAGGTCTGGAGCGGGGAGGTCGTCGTGGATCCCGGGTACACCGTGATCGCCTGGGCCGTCGAGGCGGGGCTGAAGCCGAAGTCGGTGTCGACGGCGCGCAGGTACCACCCGACGTACGCCGGGTGGACGGGCAGGCTCGTGGTGGTCGCGAGGTACGGGTTGCCGATCGGGACGCAGGTCGTGGTCGTCGCGTCCGGGCAGGCGAGGAGTCGCAGGCCGTGGACGTCGTCGCCCCAGCCGCCGGTCCAGGTGCCGCCCTCGGCCCAGACCACGCCGCCCACGCGGACGTCGCCGTGGACGACCGGCGGAGCGGTGTTCGTGAGCTGGCCCTGCCATGCAGGGGTGCGGGCCGTCGAGACGACGCCGTCGGCGGTCGACTGGGCCTCGAACACCGTGCCGGCGGGCGTCGGGCCCGGGGCGATCGTGTGGCCTGGTGACGCGTCGCCGCACTCGGGGGTGCAGGTGCGCCAGACGGGGTCGGAGGGGGCGTTCACGTAGGCGATGTTCGCGATCGCCTGCGGGTTGCCGGCGGCGTCGTAGTAGCGCTGCGAGATGAGGGTCTGGGCCCCGGCGGTGGCCGGCAGGAGCCCCGCGACGAGGATGGACAGGCCCAGGACGAGGCGCACGCGCATGTCGGAAACGTACCGTGTCGTCCGGTTCGCGTGGGAGCCCTGCGGACGGACCGTCGAGTCCGCGCGGCGTGGCCACGGCCGCGGCCCGGGGCGGGGCGGTCGGCAGTGCGGCGGCTGCCCTCCCGCCAGCCTCGCGGGGGCGCCGGCGGACAACCCCGCTCGTAGCGGAAATCGGGCTGCCGCGGAGCCTCGGTGACGCCTCTCGCGTCCCTAGAATCGCTTCCTCTCGATGCCGCCCTCCTCCGCCACCACGACCGACCTCGGCCACCTGCGGCCGTGGCAGCGCAAGGCGGTCCTGGAGATGCGCGAGTGGGAGTTCGGGACCTACCTGATCGCCGCCGCGCCGGGCGCCGGCAAGACCCGTCCGTCGCTGCATTTCGCGAAGGAGCAGCTCGACGCGGGCAAGATCAAGCGCGTCGTGGTCGTCTGCCCGACGGCCCCGCTCACGCGCCAGTGGGCCCAGGCCGCGGCGGAGATCGGGCTGCAGCTGCTCCCCGACTCGTCGCACCTCGAGCCGCCCGGCGGGTTCCAGGGCGTGTCGGTCACGTACGCCCGCGCCGCGGCGAGCCACAAGCGCTGGAAGCCGGTCTGCACCGCCGACACCCTCATCATCGCCGACGAGGCCCACCACCTCGGCGACGAGCTCGCCTGGGGCGACGGCTTCACGAGCGCCTTCTCCCGTGCCGACCGGTGGCTGCTGCTCTCGGGCACCCCGTTCCGTTCGGACCGCACCCCGATCCCGGGCGCCGAGTACGACAACGACGGCTACGTCGTCCCGAACGTCTCCTACAAGTACGGCGACGCCGTGAAGGACCGGGTCTGCCGGCCGATCCGGTTCATCCCGTTCGACGGCACCCTGCAGTGGGTCAGCGGCGACAAGGTCGTCGAGGCGAGCTTCGCCGATCCGCTCATCGCCGGCGAGGCGTCGCGCCGGTATCGCACCGCCATCTCGACCGAGCTCGCGGACGGCCTGCCGCGCATCCTCGGGCAGGCCGCGGCGCGGCTGAAGTCGCTGCGCGGGTCGAGCCACCCGGACGCCGGCGGGCTCGTGGTCGCCGCCGATTCCGAGAGCGCGCGGCGCATCGCGAAGATCCTGCGAGACGACTGCGGCGAGGACCCGATCACCGTCCTCTACACCGACACCCAGGCCCACAAGAAGCTCGCCGACTTCCGCAAGTCCGACCGCGCGTGGGTCGTCGCCGTGAACATGGTCTCCGAGGGTGTCGACATCCCGCGCCTGCGGGTCGGGGTCTACGCGACCGCCGCGAAGACGCCGCTGATCTTCCGGCAGGTCGTCGGCCGGTTCGTCCGCACCATTCCGGGTCGACCGCCGACCGACCGCTCCTGGCTCTACATCCCCGCCGACATCCGCCTGCGCCAGCACGCGACCGACGTCGAGGACGACATCCGCCACCTGCTCATCCCGAAGGAGGAGGGCGACGGGTCCGAGCTGGATGAGGAGCAGGAGGAGCGCGCCGCGCTGCTGCCCGGCGAGAAGAAGGACTTCAAGGCGGTCAAGGCCGACGTGCAGGTCCAGATGGACCTCTTCGCCGGACTCGACGCCGGCACGGCTGGGTCGGCGGGCAGCGCCGCGGGCGAGAACCCGGACGACACCCACGTCGGGTTCATGGGTAAGGCGAGCGCGGCGGCCGAGGGCGCCGGGGAGTCCGGCGACACGGGGCCGCTCGACGGCCGCGGCGTGAACGCGAGCGGGGTCGGCGTGACGGGCCCGGGGCAGGCCCCGGCGGGTCGTCCGAGCGCGCAGCTCCTGCGCGACGAGCACGGCCGCGTGATCCGCCCGAGCGCGATCATGAACGGTACCGCGCAGGCGCCCACCGCCCCGCAGGACGAGGCCCCGCCCGAGGATCCGCTCGACCCCTGGGCCGCCCTCGACGACGACGAGGACGAGGACGACGACACCCCCGCGAAGTCCTGGCAGCGGGCCAAGCCGAAGAAGCGCCACGAGCCGGCGCCGGTGCTCGCGTCCGAGCGGCCCGCGTGGGAGCACCAGGAGATGCTCCGCAAGCGCCGCCACGCGCTGGTCGGCGAGCTCGCCCGCCTCACGAAGGCGCCCCAGGCGCAGGTGAACGCCGAGATCAACCAGACCATCGGCGTCGCCAAGGTCGATCAGGCCACGAACGAGCAGCTCGAGCGCAGCATCGAGGTCCTGCTTGACCGGCTGGCGAAGCGCCGATAAGGGCTGAGCGTCCATTAATTGGGTGACCGTTGGCACACCCCCCGCTAGAGTGCCAACGGCGATGTGTCCCGCCGCAGATGATGCCCTCACGCCGACGACCCCTGCCCAGGGTGCGGCCGCGCTCCGGCGCCTGAGTCGCGCGACCGCGATCGCCGCTGCGG
>JAVHXX010000286.1:0-867 GCA_031119595.1 Patulibacter sp.
TTCGGCGGCCTGCATCTGATCTGCGGTGAGGAGATGGTCATCGTCACCTCGCCGGCGCTGAAGTCCGCGGCCGACACCCTCGCCGCGTCGCGTAACGCCGCGGGCATCCTCACGGAGGTCGTGCAGACCGGTGACCCGGGGGTCGGCACCACGGCCGACCAGATCCGCGCGTACGTGCAGGGCGAGGTCGCGAGCAGCACCTGCATCCGCCCGAGCTACCTCACGCTCATGGGCAACACCGCGAACGTCCCGACCTTCCACGGCGGCGACGCGGGCCAGCCGGACATCCCCACCGACTTCGTCTACGCGGAGAAGTGGTCGGGCGTGCCGCTGCCGGACCTCGCCGTGGGCCGCATCCCGGCCGACTCCCTCGCCAGCGCGAACACCATGGTGGGCAAGATCGTCGGCTACGAGACGGCTCCGCCGACGGGGGACGCCTTCTACCAGAACGCCACCGTCACGAGCTACTTCCAGGGCGCGGGACCGACCGACGAGCGCGGCTTCGTGCGGTCGGCGGAGGCCCTGCGCACGGGGCTGATCGCCAACGGCAAGACCGTCCAGCGGCTCATGACGAAGGACGCGGGCGCGAACCCGAAGAAGTTCGACGACGGCACGACCCTGCCGTCCGGGCTGTCGTTCACGGCGACCAACACCGACGTGGTGAACGCCTTCAACGCCGGCCGGTTCCTGTTCGTCTCGCGCGACCACGGCTACCAGTACGGAGTGTCCGCGCCGGGCTGGGGTTGGGCCGACGTCCCCAACCTCACGAACGGCAACCAGCTCCCGATGACCTGGCTCATCGCGTGCTCGACCGGCCAGTTCGATTCGCCGGGCGACGCCAGCCTCGCCGAGCGCCTGCTCGCGAGG
>JAVHXX010000286.1:877-6069 GCA_031119595.1 Patulibacter sp.
GCCTTCCGCCGTCGCCGCCCGCTCGCCGAAAATCTCGAGAATGAGCCCGGTGCGGTCGATCACCTTGGCCTTTGTCCCGGTCTCCAGATTCTTCTGCTGTATCGGCGTGATCGCCGCGTCGCGGGAGAGCCCGAGCGAGGTCAACAACCGCCTGCTGCTCGGCCTCGGCGACGCCGTCTACCCGAACATCCTCCCGTACGACGGTTCCTCGACCCCGATCCGCCGTGCCGGCGACATCCTCAACGCGGGCAAGCTGCACGTGATCCTGGAGTCCGCGTCGCTGCAGGACTTCTACGGTTCGGGCAGCCCGACCGCCGACATCCGCAACGAGCAGCGCCTCTACAACTACTTCGGTGATCCGAGCATGCAGATGCGCGTCTCCAAGCCGTTGTTCGGCAACTTCAGCGGCGTGTTCAACGGCGGGCTCGTGCACCTCTCCGGCCTCACCGGCGCGTCCGGCGGCGCGGCGACGCTCCTCGAGAACGGCGTGCCGGTCGGCAAGGCGTTCGTCGCGGGCGACGGGTCGGTCGACATCGACCCCAATGCCCCGGTCGGCCCGGGCAAGCTCGAAGCCGTCGTCGACGCCGACGGGTTCGCCCCGACGACGATCACGGTCCGCGACGCGGTCGTGCCGACGCCCACGCCGAGCCCGACGCCGACGCCCACCCCCACCCCGACGCCGCTGCCGGACCTCGTGGTCACGGGTGTGACGTCGACCCAGACGACCAACGCCACGGTGGCGATCCCGCCGACGGTGACGCTCACGGTCAAGAACCAGGGCACCGCCCCGGCCGCGGCGAGCCTCGGCACCGTCTCCGGCACGAACTCGCAGACCGGTGGGCAGACCACCCTCCGCATGCAGTTCCCGGAGCTCGCGCCCGGTGAGTCGTCGACGCAGACCGTGCGCGGCACGTTGCTCTACAACGCCCTCACCGGCACCGCGGACGTCGGCGACGCCGTCACCGAATCCGACGAGACCAACAACACCGGCACCGGCCAGGGCCCCAGCTACAAGCCCTGACCTCCGGAGGCGCGATGTCCCGGCGCGGCGGCTGCAGCACGCAGCGCCGCGCCGGGACCGACCGCCGTGCTCGCTCAGGCCGCCACGGCCGCCGGCCCACGGAACGTGGCCCGGTACTGCTGCGGGCTCACGCCGAGCGCGGCGCGGAAGTGCTGGCGGAGCAGCGCGGCCGAGCCGAAGCCGGATTCCCACGCGACCGACTCGACCGGCAGGTCGCCGGTCTCCAGGAGACCGCGGGCGTGGTCGACCCGCTGCTGCGTGACCCACTGGTTCGGACTGATCCCCGCCTCGGCCCGGAAGCGCCGCGTGAACGTGCGCACGCTCATGCCGGCGTGCGCCGCGAGGTCCTCCAGCGAGAGGCTGTCCCGCAGGCGCTCGATCGCCCAGGCTCGCGTCGGGCCGGTCGTCGTCTCCTGCACCGCCGGGAGCGGGCGCTGGATGAACTGCGCCTGTCCGCCGTCGCGCCAGGGCGCCACCACGCACCGGCGGGCGGCGGCGTTGGCCACCTCGGCGCCGTGGTCGCGGCGGATCACGTGCAGGCAGAGGTCGATCCCGGCCGCGCCGCCGGCGGAGGTCAGCAGCCGCCCGTTGTCGACGAAGAGCACGTCCGGTTTCATCCGGACCCGCGGGAAGAGCGCCTCGAACCGCGGCGCCCAGCCCCAGTGCGTCGTCGCCTCCTGCCCGTCGAGCAGGCCGGTCGCCGCCAACACGAACGAGCCGGTGCACGTGGTGAGGATCCGCGTGGTGTCCGGGATCGCGGCGAGGGCCGCGAGCACGTCCTGCGGGAGCACGCCGCCCTCGGCGAGCCGCCCGTCCGGCTCCTGCGTCGCGATCACGACGGTGTCGGCCTCCGCCATCGCCCGCTCGTCGTGCTCGACCACGATCGAGTAGCCGTCGTCGGTGCGGACGGGCGCGCCACCGATCGAGCACGTGACGACCTCGTAGAGCGGCTGCCGGTCGGCGTCGAGCGCCGCCCCGAACACCCGCGCGGCGATGCCGAGGTCGAACGGGATCACGCGGTCGAGGGCGAGCACCGCCACGCGGTGCGCGCCGCTGCCGCGGGGCGAGAAGGTGCTGCGGCGGGGGCCGCAGCCGTCGGCGGCGAGGGGTCGCGAAGCAGCCATGGCCCGATTATTGCGCATGTTGTCCTTTCGGCCACTGGTCTGGCGTGACCGCGCGTCGTTCAATGGAGGCATGAGCACCACGACGCCACCGCAGACCGCGACCATGACCGCCATGACCACGCCGGAACTCGGCTCGCCCGAGGTCCTCACCGAGGCGACGGTGGCGCGGCCCACGCCGGGCCCCACCGAGATCCTCGTGAAGGTGCACGCCGCGGGCACGAACCCGGTCGACTGGGGCTCGCGTGCGAGTGGGTCGTTCGGTCTCTGGGACGACCCCATGATCATCGGCTGGGACGTCTCCGGCACCGTCGAGGCGGTCGGGTTCGGGTCGTCGCTCTACGAGGTCGGCGACGAGGTCTTCGGGATGCCGCGGTTCCCGCACCAGGCCGGTGCCTACGCCGAGTACGTGGTCGCGCCGTCGCGGCAGTTCGCCCCGAAGCCGGCCGAGCTCACGCACGTGGAGGCCGCGGCGCTGCCGCTCGTCGGGCTCACGGCCTGGCAGGCGCTCGTCGAGGTCGGCAAGGTCGAGGCGGGTCAGCGCGTGCTCATCCACGCCGCGGCCGGTGGCCTCGGCCACGTGGCTGCCCAGATCGCGAAGGCGAAGGGCGCGTACGTGATCGGCACCGCCTCGGCGGCCAAGCACGACGCCCTCCGGTCGTTCGGCGTCGACGAGCCGATCGACTACCACGCGGCCCCGTTCGAAGCGGTCGTGTCCGAGGTCGACCTCGTCCTGAACACGATCGACGACGACCACGTCGCGCGGTCGCTGAACGTCGTGAAGGACGGCGGCACGATCGTGTCCGTGAAGACGTCGGCGGGCATCCCGGACGACGTCGCCGCCGAGGCGCACCGGCGCGGGGTCCGGATCGGCTTCACGCTCGTCGAACCCGACCGCCTCGGCCTGCTCGCCCTCGCCGACCTCGTCCGCGACGGCAGCCTGCGACCCGAGATCGCCGCGACGTTCCCACTGACCGACGTCGCCGCCGCGCACCGCCTCGGCGAGCTCGGCCGCACGACGGGCAAGATCGTCCTCGAGGTCGTTCCCGAGGCATGAGCGGTGCGCTCACCCGCGGACGCTTCGGGCCCCGCGGGGCGCGGTCGTAAGCTCGGGGCATGTCGCGCCGTGACCTCATCCGCATGAGCCCCGACGAGCAGCTCGCCTTCCTCGGCGAGCAGCGCGTGGTCACGGTCGCGAGCGTGGGGCCGAACGGTCGACCGCACCTGATGCCGCTGTGGTTCATCGTCGAGCCGGCGCCGGCCGACGTGGGTGGCGCCGACACCACCGGGCCGCCGCGCCTGCTCGCGTGGACCTACGGCAGCTCGCAGAAGGTGAAGAACCTCGAGCGGCTGCCGCAGGCGACGCTCCTCGCCGAGGCCGGCGAGGAGTACCAGGAGCTGCGCGGCATCCAGGCCGAGGCCGACGTCGAGCTCATCACCGACACGGACGCCGTCGCCCGGCTCGGCCTCGAGATCGCGCTGCGCTACGCCCCCGGCGACGTGTCGGCCGACGACGCCCCGCCGGAGCTGAAGGCGATGATCGCCCAGCAGGCGACGAAGCGCGTCGGCCTACGCTTCACGCCGACGAAGCTCGTCACCTGGGACCACCGCAAGCTCGGGGGCGTGTACTAGCCCTCAGCCGAGGGCGGGGCGCTCGATCCAGCGACCCGTGAGCGCGAGCTCTTCCCCCGCCAGCGCGGCGCGGATGCCGGTCACCTGCCGCACGATCGCGGCGATGCACGACTGCGCGAGCAGCGCGGGGACGAACCCGCGTGCGAGGACGTCGAGCTCGGTGAGCCGCGCGTTGCGGTCGCCGCCGCGGGGCACGGTGAGCAGCACGATGTCGAGCTTGGGTGCGACGCCGGGCGGGAGCCCGAACTGGGGCGTGACGTAGTTCGCGAAGACCCGCCGGATCTGCGCCGGTGTCGCGATGAGCGCGAGCCCGGCGAGCGCGCGGATGAGCGCGGAGAAGAGGTCGCGGTCGTCGCCGATGGTCACCTCGCCGACGCCGATGGTGCCGTCCGGGGCGGCGAGCAGGAGGTCGGTCTTGAGTTTGGCGGCCGGCTCCACGAGATCCTCCGGCCGGTCGGCCTTCGCCGTGCGGGTGAGCGTGGGGTCGCGCTCGAGGTAGACGAGGTCGAGGTCGCCGTGGCCGACCCCCGGCACCGAGGCGGAGTCGACGGGGGTGAGCTTGCCCGGCGGCTTGAGCCGCAGCGAGAGGTCGTGGATCACCCGCAGTTGGCCCTCGTGGACCGTCGGCTCGGGCTTGCCCTCGCCGCGCACGAGGAACGGCGCCTCCACGGCGTACCCGTCGATCGCGGCGACGGTGCGGCTGAACGCCTCCGCCACGCGCTCGGGCGCCTGCACGATCTCGAGGGCCAGGTCGCGCCGCGCACGCTCCTTCGACGGGAGTCGCCGAACCAGCTCGACCATCGGATACTCGGCATCGAGCACGCCCTCCCAGAACCGGGCCGTCTTCGGCGGTTTGGCGGCGTGCACGTCGGGCATGGGCGTGAGTATCGGCGAGGGATTCCGTCGGCACTTCGGCCCGTCGGACAAAACTTCGGGCCCCGGACGCTCCCGATCAGGTGGCGTTCACACCGCCGAAACGAAGCGCCCGTCAGCGACCGACCGCGAGGGCCTCGTGGACGGCCTGCGCGAACGTGAGCGGGTCGTCGTTGACGCCCGGCGGCGGCGGCTCGGTGACGATCATCTCCGCGCGCAATCCCTCGACGAGCGGCCGGACGAGGGGATATTCGACGCCGCCGAACAGGCTCACCCAGAGCGAGGAGAGCCGCGGCGTCATGAACGGCACCGGCACCATCTTCGGCGAGTGGCGGCCGATCGCGTCCGCGGTGATGAGCATGAGCTCGCGGTAGGTGTGGGCGTCGGCGCCGCCGAGCTGTACCTCGCCGGCCATGCCATCGAGCTCGCCGAGCGCACGCAGCGCGGAGATCACGTCGCGGGCGGCGATCGGCTGGCTGCGGGTGTTCACCCACGCTGGGCAGACCATCACCGGCAGCCGTTTCACGAGGGTGCGCAGGATCACG
>JAVHXX010000287.1 GCA_031119595.1 Patulibacter sp.
GCACGTCGGCGTTGCCGAGCGACATCGTGGCGGCTTCGACGAGCAGGTCGATGACCGCGTCGCCGTCGGTGCAGCTCGCGACCGCCGCGGGTTCCCCGAGCATCGCCTCGGGGTCGCGGGTGGCGTCGGTCGCCGCGCAGAGCCGCGCGACGCCAGGCTCTGCCGCCGGCCCGCGCGGTTCGATGCGGACGTCGAGCACCCTGCGCCTAGGCGGACTGCTCGCTGGCGACGCGCGACACGCTGGTGGCCGTGCCGCCGTGGCTCAGCGCCGCGGTCACGAAGCCGTCGAACAGCGGCGAGGGCTTCTCCGGGCGGCTCTTGAACTCCGGGTGGTACTGCGCGGCCACGTAGAACGGGTGGTCGGGCAGCTCGACGGCTTCGACGAGGCGCTCGTCGGGCGAGGTGCCGCCGACGACGAGGCCGGCGTCCTCGAGACGGCGGCGCAGGAAGAGGTTGACCTCGTAGCGGTGACGGTGGCGCTCGTAGGCAATGGCCTCGCCGTAGAGCTCACGGATCTTCGTGCCGTCGTGGAGCTTGACCGGGTCGGCGCCGAGGCGCATGGTGCCGCCGAGGTCGGCGATCTCCTTCTGCTCGGGCAGCAGGTCGATCACGGGGAACGGGGTCTCGGGGTCGAACTCGGTGGAGTTGGCGCCGTCCATGTCGGCGACGTGGCGGGCGAATTCGGCCACCGCGATCTGCATGCCGAGGCAGATGCCGAGGTACGGCACGTTCTGCTCGCGGGCGAACTGCGCGGCGTGGATCTTGCCCTCCACCCCGCGGCCGCCGAAGCCACCGGGGATGAGGATGCCGTCGGCGTCGGAGAGGCGCTCCGTGGCCGATTCGAGGCTCGTGATCGTCTCGGAATCGACCCAGTCGATCTCGACGCGGGCGCCGTGCTTCCAGCCGGCGTGGCGGAGCGACTCGGCGACCGACAGGTACGCGTCCTCGAGCTGCACGTATTTGCCGACGAGCGCGATGCGGACGACGTCGGTGGCGCTGTCGATGCGGGAGACGATCTCCTTCCAGCCGGTGAGGTCGGCGGGCGGAGCCGTGAGACCGAAGTGGTCGAGGATGACGTCGTCGACGTTCTGCTGGTCGTACTTCAGCGGGACCTTGTAGATCGAGTCGACGTCGACCGCCGTGATCACGCTCTCCATCGGGAGCGACGCGAACATGCCGATCTTCTTGCGGATGTCGTCGGGGAGCTCGGTGGCGGCGCGGAGCATGAGCATGTCCGGGGCGATACCGATGCGGCGGAGCTCGTTGACCGAGTGCTGCGTGGGCTTGGTCTTCAGCTCACCGGCGTGACCGATGTACGGGACGAGCGTGAGGTGGAGGAACATCGTGTTCCGACGGCCGACCTCGACCGGGAACTGGCGGATCGCCTCGAGGAAGGGGAGCGACTCGATGTCGCCGACGGTGCCGCCGATCTCGGTGATGACGACGTCGACGCCGGTCGTCTCGCCGATCAGGCGGATGCGGTTCTTGATCTCGTCGGTGATGTGCGGGACGACCTGGACGGTGCCGCCGAGGTAGTCGCCGCGGCGCTCGCGCTTGATGACCGAGTTGTAGATGCCGCCGGCGGTGACGTTCGAGGCGCGGGACGTGTTCGCGCTGGTGAACCGCTCGTAGTGGCCGAGGTCGAGGTCGGTCTCGGCGCCGTCTTCGGTGACGAACACCTCACCGTGCTGGTACGGCGACATCGTGCCGGGGTCGACGTTGATGTACGGGTCGAACTTCTGGATCGCCACGGACACACCGCGGCTGACCAGGAGGCGACCGATCGACGCGGCGGCGATGCCCTTGCCGAGCGACGAGACCACACCTCCCGTGACGAAGATGTAGCGAGTGTCGGGGCGGGAGTTCTGCGTCGGCACGGAAGTCAATCCTAGATCACCCTCCGGACCGCGAACCGGCCGGGGTACGGATGGCGCCAGCACGCAGGCGTTCTGCATGTTGGAGTGCTGCGGAGTCATCGTCTTCGGCGCCCAACATGCGCACCAGCTCGGCCGTGACGGCGTCCCCCGAGAGGGGTCGGATGGTCGTCCGCGTGTCGGTGCGGCCGACCTCCTTCTCGATCGTCGAGTGGTGGTCGGCGAGGGCCGCGACCTGTGGGACGTGCGTGATGCAGAGCACCTGGCGGCCGCTCGCCAGGTGCTGCAGCTCGGCGCCGAGCGCGGCCGCCGTGCGGCCGCCGATCCCGGCGTCGATCTCGTCGAGCACGTAGGTGGTGTCGGCACCGCCGCCTGCAGCGCCGACGAGCGCCAACAGCACCCGCGACAGCTCACCGCCGGAGGCGACGTCGCGCAGGGGCGCCGCGGGCGCGCCGGGGTTGGCCTGGAGGACGAACTCGACCGCGTCGGCGCCGGTCGGGCCGGGCGCCGCGCTGCGAACCGCGATCTGGAAGTCCGCGGCCTCCATCGCGAGGCGGGCGAGCCGCTCGCGGACACCGGCCGACAACGCCTTCCCGGCAGCCTTGCGGGCCTTCGTGAGGGTCGCCGCGGCCTTGTCGCGCGCCGCCTCGGCCTCGGCCACCTCGCCGAGCAGCCGGTCGCGGGCCGCGTCGACGTCACCGAGCTCCTCGAGCACCGCGCGGCACGCCTCGGCGTGGTCGAGCACGGCTTCGGTGGTGCCGCCGTATTTGCGCAGCGCGCGTTCGAGCTCCGAGAGCCGCACTTCGACGGTCTCGAGGCCGCCCGGTTCGCCGTCGAGGTCGGCGAGGTAGCTGCGGAACTCGGTGGCGAGATCTTCGAGCTCGAGCGCAGCCGTGCGGTAGCGGTCGATCAGGGGATCGAGGGCGTCGTCGACGCGCTCGGCCGCCTCGAGCTCGGCGAGCGCCGCCGCCGTGAGCGAGCCGATGCCGCGGACGTCCATCTCGTCGGCGTCGATCGACTCGGCGCCCGCGGAAGCGGCGCCGCGCAGGCGCTCGACGTGGCGCAGCCGCTCGCGCTGCGCGGTGAGTTCCTCGGCCTCGCCGGGCTGTGGCGCGATGCGCTCGATCTCCTCGAGCTCGTACCGGGCCATGTCGACCCGGCGCTCGCGCTCGGCGGCACGTTCGTCGAGCTCGGCGAGCCGCAGCTGCGCCTCGCGCACGGCCTCGTGGGCCCGCGCCGCCGCCTCGAGTCGGCCGAGCTGATCGGGGCCGGCGGCAGCGTCGACGAGTTCGAGCTGGGCGCGCGGCTCCACGAGCCGGCGATGCTCGTGCTGACCGGTGAAGGTGATGAGGAGCTCGGCGACCTCACGCAGCTCGGTCGCGGTGGCCGTGCGGCCGGCGACGTAGGCACGGGTGCGCCCCTCGGCGTTGATCCTGCGGGCGAGCACGAGCTCCTCGGCGTCGGCCGGGATCCGGTCACAGAGGACCTCGCGCAGCGCATCGGTGAGATCGAAGACGCCTTCGACGTAGGCCTCCGACGCCCCGGCGCGCACGAGCGACTGCTTCGAGCGGCCGCCCAGGAGCAGGTCGAGGGCGCTGGCCAGCATCGTCTTGCCGGCACCGGTTTCACCGGTGATCACATTGAGACCCGGACCGAGGCGAAGCTCGGCGCGCTCGATGAGCACGAGGTTCTCGACACGCAGTTCGAGGAGCACGATTGGGTTGTACCGTAGCCGTCGGACGAACACCTGTTCGCAACTGCAACGAATGTCGCACGGAGCTGCAACGACACTCCGGACCGGGCGCAGACCCGGACGGATCGGTCAGCCGCGGAGGTGCCCGAATTTCTCGCGCAGCCGCGCGTAGAACGACGAGTCCGGCATCTGCGCCAGCAACGCTGCGCCGCCGTGGTACCCGAGGATCGCGCGCCGGCCCGGCTCCACGAGCACGTCCGACCCTCGCCCGTCGATCGCGAGCTCGAGCGCATCCTTGCCGCGGTTCTCGACGACCAGGGCGTCGTTCGGGGAGACCACGATCGAGCGGGCCGTGAGCGAGTGCGGCGCGATGAACGACACGCCGTACCCCTCCACGCCCCACGCGAGGATCGGGCCACCGTTCGCGAGGTTGTAGCCGGTCGACCCGGCGGGCGTGCACGCGACGAGGCCGTCGCAGCGCACGGCCCCGATGACGGCATCGCCGACGCCGTAGCCGATCTCCGCCACGCGGGCGCCCTGCCGCCGGTGCACCGAGACGTCGTTGATGCCGAAGAGCCCGGTCCGGTCGGAGCCCTCCACCGAGACCGTGACCGACGGGACCGGTACCCGGTCGAAGGCACCGTCGAGCGCGGCGGCGAAGGTGACCGGCAGGTCGAGCGGCTCGACCGTCGCGAGGAAGCCGACCTGGCCGAAGTTCACCGCGAACACCGGCACCTTGGTGCCGTGGAACGTCCGCAGGGCGCGCAGGATGGTGCCGTCACCGCCCAGCGTGATGCAGAGCGACACGCGCGGGTCGTCGGCGACGCCGTCGATGACCGAGATCCCCAAGGGAACGAGCCGCTCCTGCTCGAGCTCGCTCGCGTCGATGCAGAGCTCCACTCCCCGCTCCGTACACGCCGCGAGGAGCGCGCGCACCGGCGACTCGATGCCGTGGACACCGCCGTGGGACATGAGCACGACGCGCTGGCCGCTGGTCGTCATCGGATCAGTGTGACTGGTGGCGGCGGCGTCGCGTCACGCGATACCCGATTCAAGGGCTTCGGTGAGCTCCGCGGACGCCCCTTCGCGGCCTGCCTCGGCGAAGTGCACGAAGGTCTCGCGGTTGCCCTTCGGCCCCGGGAGCCCGGCCGGCGCGGCGCCGACCACGGCCCATCCGAGCTCCGCGGCGGCCGCCACGACGCCGCGGACGGCGTCCTTGCGGGTCTCCGGGTCACGGACCACGCCCTGCTTGCCGACGCGGTCGCGGCCGACCTCGAACTGCGGCTTGACCATCAGGAGCGCGTCGAACCGCGGCGCCGTGCAGGCGGAGACCGCCTCGATCACCTTCGTGAGCGAGATGAACGACACGTCCGCGACGACCGCGTCCACGGGGTCGCCGACCTGCTCGGGCGTGAGCTCGCGGGCGTTCGTGCGCTCGAGGACCGTGACGCGCGGATCCTGACTGACGCTCCACGCGACCTGCCCGTACGCCACGTCGACGCCGACCACGTGCGCGGCGCCGCGCTGGAGCAGGCAGTCCGTGAAGCCACCGGTCGAGATGCCGACGTCGAGCCAGCGCCGCCCCTCGACGTCGATGCCAAGCGCGTCGAGCGCCGACGCGAGCTTGTGACCGCCGCGCGAGACGTACTCCTTGCCGCCGCGGATCGCCAGGTCGACGTCGTCGGCAACCATCTGGCCCGGCTTGCTCGCCGGCTCGCGGCCCACGCCGATGAGCACCTGCCCGGCCATGATCGAGGCGGCCGCCTTGGCACGCGACTCGAACATGCCGCGGTCCACGAGGAGGGCGTCAATGCGGGTCCGGGGCATCGCAGACGACTGTATATCGACGCCATGTGAGGGCGCTCACCGTCAAATGTCACACGTCTTGCAGCGCTGTGCGCGGAGTCACCGCCAACCGGGTGACAAACGGCCGCCCTGTGCGCAGCATCACCGGAGATTGCAGCCAACTTACGCTTTCGTAATCAACGTGTCCTCTCAGCTAACGCAACCGTCCACTGCGCCCGCGCGATCCACGACACGCTCCCGTGCTCCGCGCGCACGCACCATCAGTCTCGAGACGCAGTCCGCCTACAAGGTCGGGCTCGCTGTCGTGATGGGCGCCGCGACCCTCGCGGTCCGCAACCCGATCGGGGTCGCTGCGCTGCTCATGCTCGCCGCGGCGGTCATCGCCGGGTACTCGCTCGTCGTGCTCGCCGCCGATGCCCGCACCGCCAGCACGCTGCGTGTGCGCGACTTCGCCTTCACCGACGGCGCCATCGCCGCGGCGCTGGCCCTGCTCGCGCTCGTCTCGGCCGCCGCGCACGACGACAACGCCGCGGTCATCGCCGGCTCGTCCGCGATCGTGCTCGCCGCCCTGCGGCTGCGCACCCGCTACTAGGCCGTCGCCCGCGGCGGCGGGCCGCGCGCGTTCCGACCAGAACTGCGGCCCCGGCATCACCGGGCTCCGCGCGACCCGGCGC
>JAVHXX010000288.1:0-4793 GCA_031119595.1 Patulibacter sp.
TTGGCACCCTTCGGGGACGCGGGCTCAGCTTGCCCGGACGTCCGCCTGGGCCCGCACGCGGTGGTGGAGTGGGCGTCGGGCCGGCGGCAGCGCGCCGCTGCTCGGAGGCCGTTGGCACCCTTCGGGGACGCGGGCTCAGCTTGCCCGGACGTCCGCCTGGGCCCGCGCGCGGTGGTGACGTGGGCGTCGGGCCGGCGTGGGCGTCGGGCCGGCGGCAGCGGCCGCCGCTCGGCGACCGTTGGCACGCTTCGGGGACGCGGGCTCGGCGGCTTGAGATGAGTGATCAGGCGGCACGCCGACGATTCATCGGCCACGAGCAGGCGCTCCGCGACCGCTCCGATCAGAGCCCGGCAGCACGGAACCACCCGGCCCTCAGGCCACGGGAGAAGACTGACCCCCAACCACGCATGCCCCCGCCCGTGCGACCGCCGCGGCCGCGGCGGCCCCGGGCCGGATCGGGGTGGCGCCGGCCCGGCGCTCCGTCCCGGCAAGCGCTGAGACGGGGATGCCGCTCCGGACCGTGCTCGGTCGGTGGGTGGGGGTGATGCCTGGGCGGACCGTGGCGACCGCAGGACTCAGGCGGTGCCCGACTGAGCGCCCCACCCCGTGCCACAGCAGAAGACTGACCGCCAACCGCGCATGCCCCGTACGTGCGACCGCCGCGGCCACGGGCCCCCGGGCGGGATCGGGGTGGTGCTCAGACGGACCGTGGCGACCGCAGGGAGAGAGCGCCAGCGAACGACCGAAAGGGTGTCCGGCTGAGCGCCACCCCGATCCCGCCCGGCGGCAGCCGCCGTCAGCCGCGCGGGGTCATCGCGGCAATGATGCCTTTGGCGCCGAGGGAGGCGCCGATCACGATGGCGTCGTCGGCGACGGTGGTGCCGGGGTAGACGATGGCGTCGCGGACGCTCGCGCCGGCGCCGATGGTGGCGCCGTCGCCGATGACGACGGGGCCGACGAGGCGGGCGCCGGCGCCGATGGTGACGTTCTGGCCGACCCAGACGGGGGCGGTGAACTCGACGTCCTCGCCGAGGCTGGTGCCGGCGCCGGTGTGGACGGTGTCGGGACCGGTGCCTTCGACGCTCGGCAGTTCGAGGGCGCCGGTGAGGATGTCGAAGGTGCCGGACTTGAGCTCGCCGAGCGAGCCGACGTCGTTCCAGTACTGGTCGTCGATGCGGTGGACGTGGAAGGGGACGTCGCCGGCGAGGAGCGCCGGGAAGACGTCGTTGGCCCAGTCGACCGGATCCGACTCGGGGAAGTGATCGAAGATCTCCGGGCTGAAGAGGTACATGCCGCAGTTGCCGAGGTCGGACTTGGCGTCCTCCGGGGCGGGCTTCTCCTGGAAGCCGAGGATGCGGTCGTCGTCGTCGGTGATGACGACGCCGTACTCGCGGGTGTCCGGGACGGCCTTCACGGAGAGCGTCGCGATGCCGCCGAGGCGGTCGTGGGTGGCGCGGAAGGCGCCGACGTCGAGGTCGGTAAGGGCGTCGCCGGAGATGACGAGGAACGGCTCGTCGCCGAAGAAGTCGCGGCAGTTGCGCACGCCACCGGCGGTCCCGAGGAGTTCCGGTTCGTAGCGGTAGACGATCTCGTCGCCGAAGTACTCGCGGATCGTGTCCGGGAAGTAGTGGAGGTTGGCGATGATCTCCGTGATCCCCTGCGACTTCAGGAGATCGACGATGTGGGCCATGACCGGACGGTCGACGACCGGCACCATCGGCTTGGGGAGCTCGTACGTGATGGGCCGCAGGCGAGTACCGAGCCCGGCGGCGAGAACCATGGCTTTCACGCCAGGAAAGCTATCGATCGAAGGAGCCCGGCGGCGCGGTGGCCGCGTCGGCCATGGGCGCCCAACTCGTGATGTAGCGCCGTTGGTGGTCGCTGAGCTCGTCGATCCGGACGCCCTGCGCCTCGAGCGCCAGGCGCGCGAGATCGGCGTCGATCGCGTCGGGAACGCGGTGAACCTCGTTGCCCAACCCGTCGGCGTGCTCGGCGAGCCACGCGGCCGCCACGGCCTGACCGGCGAACAGCAGGTCCATCACGCCGGCGGGGTGCCCGTCGGCGGCGGCGAGGTTGATCACGCGACCACCGGCGACGAGCACGACGCTGCGATCGCCGACGTCGAACTCCTCGACGAGCGGCCGCACGGTGCGCCGCGCCGACGCGGACGCCGCGAGGGCCCGGACGTCGATCTCGACGTCGAAGTGCCCGGCGTTCGCGAGGACGGCGCCGTCGCGGAGGACGGCGAAGTGCTCGGGGCCGAGCACGTCAATGGCGCCCGTGGCGGTGATGATGACGTCGGCCTTGGCGGCCGCCTCGAGGCCGGGGACGACGTCGTGGCCGTCCATGCGGGCCTCGAGCGCACGGATCGGGTCGACCTCGCACACCGTCGTGGTGGCGCCGAGGCCGTGGGCGCGGAGCGCGATCCCGCGGCCGCATGCGCCGTAGCCGAAGATCGCGACCCGGCTGCCGGCCAGGAGGATGTTCGTGGTGCGCAGGAGCCCGTCGAGCACGGACTGTCCGGTGCCGAGGCGGTTGTCGAAGAGGTGGCGGATCGGGGTGTCGTTGACGGCGAGCACCGGGTAGCGCAGGTCGCCCCGCTCCGCGAGGCTGCGTAGCCTCAGCACGCCGGTCGTCGTGCCCTCCATCGCGCCGGCGACCGTCGCCGCGTGCCCGGTGGCGTGGAGCACCCGGGCGAGGTCGGCGCCGTCGTCGACCACGATCCCGGGGGCCCGCTCCGCGACGGCCGCGAGCGCTCGCTCGTGGCTGGCCGGCGTGCCCTCGGCGAGGTGCACCGTCACCGACGGCTCGGCGGCGAGCGCCGTCGCCACCTCGGCGTGCACCGAGAGCGGGTTCGAGGGGACGAGGTCGACCTCGGCCCCACCCCGCGTGAGCGCGCGGACCAGGGCACCGGTCTCGGCGGTCACGTGCAGGCACACGCCGACCCGCTGGTCGCGGAGGCGCTCACCCTCCTCGAGCCGGTCGCCGACCTTCCGCAGGACCGGCATCTGCCGCTCCGCCCACGCGATCGCCTCCCGACCGGCGACGAGGCCGGCCGCTGCCGTGGCACGCGCCACGGTCAGGCGCCGGGGGCGGCGTCGGAGGCGTCGCCGGCCTGGTCGGTGCTCGGGAGCGTGTAGCCGGTGAGGACGGTCGCGGCGGTGACGAACGCCTGGATGTCGTAGTCCGGGTCGCTGAGCTTCTGCATCCCGACGCCGACCGCGAGCGCGGTGAGGGTCGAGGCGAGGAGCGAGATGTCGAGGAGGAAGCCGTCGGTGTTCTCGAGACCGCGGAGCATCACCTCGACGGTGGCGCGGACGTTGCGGCTCTTGTGGCGCATCGTCTCGCCGAGCGAGGGGTCGTCCATGGCGGCGAAGCCGAGTTCGGCGCGGAGGCGGATCGCCGGGGTGTCGGCGAGGAGGGTCTCGCCCCACGTGGTGAGCACGGCGGCGCGCTCGGCCGGGCTGAGGTCGCCCTGGAGGGCCTTCGCGAGCAGCTCGACGTTCTCGCGCTCGATCTCCTCGACGACGGCGAGGGCGAGCTCGGCCTTGCTCGTGAAGTTGGAGTAGACGGCACCCTTCGTGAAGCCCGCCGCGTCGACGACGGCCGACAGTGTGGTGCGGTGGTACCCGAGGCTCAGGAAGAGCTGCCGGGCGGCCGCGATCACCTGCAGACGCGTCTCGGCCTGACGCTCGCGACGCGTCTTGCGCGACTCCGGGGGCGGGGAGGCAGTCACGGGTGGACAGATTACCGACGTCACCCCCGCAAGTTGCAACTGATACCGGTGGTTTCGCCACCGGATGAGGCCATCTGCCCCCGTCCGCCGCCACTTTTCCCGTACAGGCCGCAACGCCCCGTGTTTACGGGCAATCGCGCTCACCGAGCCACCGAAGGGTGTCCGGCGCGCCGTCCCCCGACGAAACGTCCAGGTTCACCCGCCGTACGTGGCATTCTGGAGAGCGAATGTTCCCGGGTACCCGTCGTTACGGTCGCCCGTCCCACTTGCCCGCGACGGCCTCGGCCCGTTCCGTCCCCTCGCAGGCTCCAAGCTGACAGGCCGCACGCCTGTCGGGACCAGTGCGCGTCGGGACAGCGCGCACCGGTTGTCGGTCCGGACGCTTCGGCGTTCGGGCCGGCAATTCTTCGCGCCCCGCCGGAGGGCAGGTCGCCCGGCGATGCCCGAGCCCCGGCGGATCGCCGCCGGCGGGCCGTGCGTACGTTCAGGCGAATGGCCCGTGTCCGTCGTAGCGATCCCGCCGGCCCCGGGTGGTCGATGCGCCGCCGTGGCAAGGGCTTCCAGCTCTTCGACGCGCGCGGCCGCGAACTGACCGGCGACGCGTCCCACGACCGCGTCGCTGCACTCGTCATCCCGCCCGCGTGGCAGGACGTGTGGATCTGCCCGTCGCCCCACGGCCACATCCAGGCGACCGGCGTCGATGCGGCCGGCCGGCGACAGTACCTCTACCACGAGGCCTGGACCGCGAGCCGCAGCCGTGCGAAGTTCCGGAGGATGTCCGAGTTCGCGGTCGAGCTCGACCGCCTGCGGACCGCCGTCGAGCGCGATCTCGACCCGACCGAGCTGGGCCGCGCCGCGGTGCTCGCCGGGCTGGTGCGCCTGCTGGACATCGGCTTCTTCCGGGTCGGCAGCGAGCGCTACGCGAGCGAGAACCGTACCTTCGGCCTGACCACGCTGCTGCGCGAGCACGCGACCGTCCGGCGCGACGGGACGATCGTCTTCGACTACATCGCCAAACACGGCAAGCGCCGGGTCCAGCGCGCGTCCGACGCGGAGG
>JAVHXX010000288.1:4803-6034 GCA_031119595.1 Patulibacter sp.
CGTGGGCCGCCTCAAGCGGCGCCGCGTCGACCCGGACCCGCGCCTGTTCGCGAGCCACGACGACGGCGCCTGGCGCGGCGTCCACGCCCACGACCTCAACGGCTACCTCCAGGAGGTCACCGACGCCGCGATCACGGCGAAGGACTTCCGCACCTGGAACGGCACCGTCCTCGCGGCCACGCTCCTGGCCCGGGTCGACCCGCCGACGTCGAAGACCGCCCGGACGAAGGCCGTCGCGGAGATGATCCGCGGCGTCGCCGAGGTGCTCGGCAACACGCCGGCCGTCGCGCGGTCGTCGTACGTCGACCCGCGCGTGATCGACCGCTGGGCCAAGGGCGAGTCGATCGCCGAGGCAGCGCGTGACGCGGGCGACGACCCCGATCTCTGGACGCCGGAGGAACGCCGCGGCGTGGAGCTCGCCGTCGTCGACCTGCTCGACCTCGGGGTCGGCGCCCGGGCTGGCGCGAAGAAGGCGCCCGCCGCGGGCTGAGGATCAGTCGCGGCGGCGGCCGACCGGGCCGAGCCCGACGCGTTGCATCGAGCCCATGACCATGTCGGTGGCGCGCGACGAGATCGCGTCGCCGACGTGCCCGAGCGTGACGAACGCCGGCTCGATCCGCGAGCTTCGGATGACCGCGGCCTCGGCGATGAGCCCGGCGGCCTCGTCGGCACTGAGCGACGGCATGCCGCGGTAGGCCTCGATCGCCGGCGTGATCATCGGCGTGCGGACGAGCGGCAGGTGCACTGAGGTGAGCGCGACGCCCGTGCCGAGGAGTTCGGCCGCGGTCCCGCGTGTGAACGCGTCGAGCGCCGCCTTCGACGAGGTGTAGGCGACGTACTGGGGCGACGGCATCTGCGTGGCCCAGGTCGAGATGTTGATGATCTGGCCGCGGTCCTGCTTGAGCATCGCCGGGAGCAGCCCGAGGGTGAGCGCCACGGGTCCGAAGTAGTTCAGGGCCATGGTGCGCTCGAAGTCGTGGAACCGGTCGAACGACTCGACGATCGGGCGACGGATCGAGCGGCCGGCGTTGTTGATGAGGATGTCGACGGCGCCGTACTCGGCGAGCAGCTGCGCCACGAGACCCTCGATCGCCTCGCGGTCGGAGAGGTCGCAGGTGTGCGGGTGGGCCTGGCCGCCGTTGCCGCGGATCGATGCGGTGACCCGCGCGAGTTCGTCCTCGCGGCGGGCGACGAGCACCACGATCGCCCCGGCCGCGGCGAACCGGTGGGC
>JAVHXX010000289.1 GCA_031119595.1 Patulibacter sp.
GGCGTCGGCGTGGGCGTCGGCGTGGGCGTCGCGGCCACGGTGAAGCTCGGGGTCGTCGCGTGGCGGACGTTGCCGGCCGCGTCGGTCACGGTGATCGGCAGCGTGTTCGGGCCGGCCGGGAGGGCCGTCGTGTCGATCTGGAAGGTCCCGGTGAGCTGGCCCTGACACGCCTCGACGCTCTGGTAGGTGCACGTGCCGGCGGAGGTGAGGGTCCGGCCGCCCGGGAGGCCGACGGCGATGCTGCTGACGCCGGAGTCGGTGTCGGACCCGGTGACCGAGAGCGTGCGCGTGCCCGTCTGCGGGGTGCCGTCGAGCAGGCCTGTGGTGACCGGGGCCGCAGTCGGCAGGGTCGAGTCGTCGAGGTTGGCGACGATGTCGGTGACCACCACGTGCGGCGTGCCCTTGAACGAGACCCCGGCCGTGGTCCCGCGCGCGCTCCAGAACACCCGCCGGACGTGATCGGCGACGGCGCCGTCCCAGATGGTGACGTTCATGCTCGTCGCCGTGGCGGGGCCGCCGGGCCAGGCGCCGCGGTCGGTGAACACGCCCGAGGTCGAGTCGTACACGCCGTAGTCGATCTCGCCGGAGCTGTGGGCGCCGACGAGGATCGTCGCGGTGACCTTGGTGAGGACCGCGTTCGGAAACGCGGCAGGAACGGCGACGGCGAAGCCGCCGTAACCGATGGAGTTCCCGGGCTCCGTGTAGGTGAGCTGGAGGCCGTCGCCCGCCTTGCAGGCATCGACCACGGTGACGCCGTCCTGGGGGCCCAGCATGGTGGTCCCGGGGAACGGTGTCACGCCGGCGGCACACGGCTTCACGCGGTAGGACGCCGCCGCGGCGGTTCCCGGCGAGGCCAGGAACGGAGCGACGGCGGAGGCGAGCAGCACGGCGGACAGGCGGAAGCCCTCGGCCGCGCTCGACCGCGTCCTCGGGCGAGACGAGCGGAACACGACACACTTGATACCGGACGGACCGTGTCGTGTCGTGTGAGGTCGCGCAGTCGGCGCACCGCAATGCGGTCGAACGGGCGATCTCCTCGGTCAGCCGCCTCGCGCGAAGGCTCGCCAGCTCGGCACCACGCGGGATGCCGCGACCTCGTCGCTCGCGGCGCCGAGGAACCCGAGGGCGGTCGAGCCGTCGAGGAGCGTGACCGGTCCGAGCGCGAGGTACGGCGGCACCTTGCCCGTGAACGCTCCGAGCTGCGACGCCGGCACCGACCAGAGTTCGACCTCGACCGGGGCGCCGTCCGAGGTGACCCGTTCGATGCCGGGCCGCGGACCGACGGGCGTGTCGAGGACGTGCAGGCGGTAGTCCGGGCTGGTGCGCGTGAGACGGACGTACTCGCCGCCGGCAGCGAGCAGCTCCGGGTTCGCGGGGAGCCCGGCCATGTGGGCGCCGCCGACGGCGAGCAGGATGGTCGGCTCGGCGGGCATGGCGGCCGCGGGCTGGTCCGCCGCGGCCTGGGTCGCTCCGGCCGTGGCGGCGACATCGGCGACCGCGGCGACCCGGACCGCCCGCTCCCACCGCGCGCCGATCGAGAGCAGGCGCTGCTCCGTGAACGGCAGCGAGTGGAAGCTCACGCCGAAGGGCAGCCCGTCGGCGCGCTCCTGCGCGGGGACGGCGAGGACGGCGAGGTCGAGCAGGTTCCCGAAGGTGGTGAAGGTGCCGAGGCGGGCGTTCGCGCCGACCGGGTCGGCGGCGAGGTCGGCGTGGGTCGGGTGTTCCATCACGGTCGGGGTGAAGAGGGCATCGATCTCGGCGAGGACCGCATGGGTCTGCTTGGTGAGGTCGCGCATGCGGTCGATCGCTGCGAAGGCCTCGGCGGCCGTGGGGGCGGCGCCGGCGAGGACGATGTCGCGGACGGTCGGGTCGAGGCCCGGATCGGGGCGTCCGGGGCCGGCGTCGACGTCGGCGGCTTCCACGAACTCGCCCACGGACGCGTAGCGCTCGGCCACGAAGGCGCTCCCGTAGAGCATCGATCCGGCCTCGACGAACGGCGCCAGGTCGACCGGCACGAGACGCACCCCGCCGGGGACGTCGAGCGACTTGATCAGCCGCAGCGCGCGCTCCCAGGCGATCGACGCGGCCTCGTCGACGTGGGTCACGGGGAGCGTGGCCGGGAAGCCGATGGTGAGGCCGGCGTCGCCACCGGTGTGGCGGATCGCGATGGCCTCGTCGGTCGTGACTGAGGGATCGTCGAACAGACCGGCGGGCAGGCTGGAACCGTTCACGGGGGCGTGCCGCGACCACGGATCCGCCGGGTCCGGGCCGGCGAGGACGTCGAGCGCGACGGACGCCGAGTCGACGTCGGCGGCGAAGATGCTGACGACGTCCTGGGAGCGGCACGCGGGCAGGACGCCCGCCGTGCTGACCAGGCCCTTGCTCGGTTTGAGGCCCACGATGCCGTTCAGGGCCGCGGGCACGCGGCCCGAGCCGGCGGTGTCGGTACCGAGGGCGAGGGGCACGTCGCCGCGGGCGACGGCGACCGCCGAGCCGGAGCTCGATCCCCCCGAGATCCGGCCCGGGTGGCCGACGGCGTGCGGCGCACCGTACGGTGAGCGGGTGCCGTTGAGGCCGGTCGCGAACTGGTCGAGGTTCGTGGTGCCGACGACGATCGCGCCGGCGTCCTCGAGCCGCCGCACGGCGGTCGCGGACAGCTCCGCCGGGCCGGTGGCGAAGGTCGGGCAGGCGGCGGTCGTGGGCAGGCCTTCGACGTCGATGTTGCCCTTGATCGCGACCGGTACCCCGAGCAGCGGGGCGTGCGGGCCGGCGAGCTCGGCGCGGATCGCCGCGGCTTCGAGGGCGTCCTCGTCGAACCGGTCGATCCAGGCCGGGTCGACCGAGACCTCGGTGGGGTCGTCCTCGCGCGCGCCCGTGAGGAGGTGGCTCGCCGGGGCGCCGTGGTCGCCCGCGCGGGTGAGCGCGGCGAGGGCCGATTCCAGCACCGTCTGCTCGCCGCGCCGGACGCGGCCGAGGACCGCGCCGATCGGCTCGGCGGCGTGGGTCGCCGCGGGTGCGGTGGGGACGAGGTCGGGGCTAGCTGGATCCACGGGACGACTCCGGTGTGCGGCGGACGAGGGTTGGGGTGCTGTGCGCGGGGCGGGTCATGTGGCCCACCGGCGGCGTTCGTCGTCGAACGCCGCGGCGCGCTCGGCACGGAGCGCGGCGATCTCGGCGGCGTTGGCCTGCTCGAGGGCGAGGCGGTCGGCGAGGCGGAGCGTGCCGTCGGTGATCGACACGACGGAGCGGCCGGCCGCCGACGCGTCGCGGAGCCGTGCGAGCTGCGCCTCGTCGACGAGCTCGAACCGGATGCGGTCGAAGTGGCGCAGGAGCCACGGCGGCTCGCCCTCGACGGCACCCGGTCGGGCGATCCGGCCGGCCTGTGCAGAGCGGTTCCAGACCTGCACGGTGCGCCCGAACAGTTGGTAGCCGCCGGGACCCTCCATGCCGTAGATGCACAGGAACGAGCCGCCGATCCCGACGGCGTTCTCCGGGGTCCAGCCGCGCGGGGGCGTGTACTTCGTGGTGACGAGTTGGTGCCGAGGATCGAGCGGCAGCGCCACGGGCGCGCCGAGGTAGACGTCGCCGAGGCCGATCACGCAGTAGCTCGCGTCGAGGATGGTGCGCTGCACCTCGGCGACCCCATCCAGGCCGTTGATGCGGCGGATGAACTCGATGTTGTCGGGGCACCAGGGCGCATCGGGCCGCACCTGCGCCGCGTACCGCCGCATCGCCTCGACCACGCCGGGGTGCTCCCAGCACAGCGGCATCACGACCTCCCGGGACGGCACCACGAGGTCGCTCGCCGGCGGCAGGTCGCGCTCGAGCGCCTGCAGCGCGGCGATGAGGTCGTCGTGATCGAGCCGGCGCGGGTCGAACCGGATCTGCATGCACCGCATGCCCGGGGTCGTGTCGAGCACGCCGGGCACGTCGGCATCGAGCAGCGCCGCCTGGAGGACGTGGATCCGGAACCGCAGCGCGAGGTCGGTCACCGGGTCGCCGTATTCGACGACGAGGTCCTGGTCGCCGGCGCGCCGGTAGCGCACGGCCGGCGCGAGTGGGTCGCCCGCGGGGGCGTCGAAGGCGGCGATGATGGCCGGGGGCAGCGGGGTGCGACTGGGCGAGGCCGGCGACGCGGCGTCGTCGATCGTCGGCGGGATCGCGTCGTCGTCGACGGTGGCCGGTTCCCCGACCGGCGCGAGCCGGACCCGGTCGCCGGGTCGGAGCTGGCCGATCTTCCACCGGTCCTCCATCGCCACGCAGAGCGGTGCCGCGAAGCCGCCGAGGCTCGGGCCGTCGGGGCCGACGATGATCGGCGTGTCGCCGGAGACCATGATCGCCCCGAGGGCGTAGGGCGTCTCGGTGACGTTCGAGGGATCCAGCCCGGCGTCGCCGCCACTGTCGCGCGCCCACGCGGGTGACGCACCCTCGAGTCGCACGCCGGTGCGGTCGGCCATGGTGCCGACGGTCCAGGTGGCCGACAGCATCGTCTCGAGGCCCTCGGGCGCGAGGATGTCCGGAGCGCCGTGGGGGCCGTGCAGCACGTGCAGGGTCCAGTGGTCCGTCGGGATCGAGGCGGCCGGGGCGATCGTTCCGCCGGTCGGGACCGGGTGCTCACCGACAGGACCGATCGCGATGCGGTCGTCGGCGCGGAGCGGCCGTCCGTCGAACCCGCCGAACCGCCCGGCGATGAAGGTCGACCGGCTCCCGAGGTACTCGGGCACGGCGAGTCCGCCTCGCACCGCGACGTAGATCCGCGCGCCACGATCCGCCCAGCCGATGTCGACGAGCTCGCCCGCCTCGACCGTGATGGCCGTATCGCGCGGGACTTCCCGGCCGCCCACGTGCACCGGCGCCTCCGCACCGCTCACCGCGATCACGCCGCCGCCGGGGATCACGAACGACGGCCCTTCCAACGTGGCCTCGAGCCCGGCCGCGCCCGCGGCGTTGCCGACGAGGTGGTTCGCGCGCGCGAGGGCGGCACCGTCCATCGGGCCTGACGGCGGCACCCCGACCTCCCAGAGCCCGGTGCGGCCGGGCAGGTCCTGCACGGTGGTGAGCAGCCCGGGCCGGCGGATCTCGACGAGCCGGAGGAGCTCCGCGAGCGCGGCGCCGTACCCGAGCGCCATGTCGCTGCCGGCGCTGGTGCCCGGGCTCCAGGTCGACGGGGCGTCCTGGCCGCCTGAGTCCGTCGTGGCCTCTTCGATCACGGTGCGCACTGCTTCCCGCGCGAGGGTCATGCGCCGGCTCCGTTCGCGGCGGCGGGTGTGTAGACCTCGGCGCGGACCGGCGTCGGATCGAAGGCGTTGCACGGGTTGTTGAGCTGCGGACAGTTCGAGATCAGCACGTACGTCGGCCGGTGGAAGGTCAGCTCGAAGTAGCGCCCCGGGGCGGAGAGCCCGTCGGCGAAGTCGAGGCCGCCGTCGCCGTCGATCGGGACGTGCATGAAGAAGTTGATGTTCGCGGTGAGGTGGCGCTTGCCGATCGGCAGCCCCGATTCGACGAGCGTGCGCACGAACGTGTCGCGGCAGGCGTGCTGGTAGCGGGTGTGCTCGCCGTACCGGACGACGTTGCTCTCGCGGGCGCAGGCGCCGCCGAGCGTGTCGTGTCGGCCGACGGTGTCGGCGGTGATCGTCGCGAACGGCCCGCCCTCGGCCGCCATGATCTGGGTACCGGTCGACAGGTACGGGTTGCGCTGGGCGGCGATCGTCGCGGTCGCCGAGTACCGGACGTCGGGGTTCTCGGCGCAGAAGAAGAGCGTGTCGGCGGCCTGGTTGCCCTCGAGGTCGGTGATGCGCAGAACCTCGCCGGGCTCGACGCGCCGGATCCATCCGTCACCGCTGTCGATCACGTCGTCGATGCGCACGGTGCCGGTGATCGCGGGTGGCGTCTCGGCCGGTGGCAGCACGATCGGCTCGCCGGCGAGGGTCGCGCCGCCGGGGATCGCCTCGCCACGGATGGCGGCCTCGAGCTCGGTCCGTGGCGCGGGTGACGACCAGGTGAGCGGCCGCGC
>JAVHXX010000290.1 GCA_031119595.1 Patulibacter sp.
CCTCAGCGACGACGTCGACACTGCCGAGACGGCGCTGAAGAAGGCCGGCCAGGACGCGAAGAAGGTCAAGGTCACCGGCGGTGCCTCCGCGGCCATCCAGGTGCAGAACACGACCGTCGTGTTCTTCTCCAGCGACAAGAAGGCCGCCACCAGCGCGCAGACCTTCACGCTCGCGCTCGCCGCCAACCCCGACTTCGGCCGCATCTCCCGGACGCACAACCGGGTGTATCTCGAGAGCAGCGCGCAGAAGCTCACCCCGGACGACCTCGCCGCGTTCAAGACCGTCCGCGACATCGTCGACAAGGCGCTCTAGACCGATCGCCGAGAGGACACGGCACGGGCGCCCGGCTGCCGCGCGGTCGGGGACGCTCGTGCGAGGATCCGCGGCATGGACTCATCCACCCCGCGCGGCGACCGCCGCGCCGGAGCCCGCACCCTCAGCGCCGTCCTCGCCGGCGTCGGGCTCCTCGCACTCCTTCCGGCCACGTCCGGCGCCAAGGTCATCGTCGGCGGCGCCGGTGCAGACCACCTGACCGGCTCGGACCCCAGCGGCGACCTCATCGTCGGCGGCGGTGGCTCCGACACCCTCACCGGTGGCCCCGGGAACGACCGCATCTACGGCGTCCGCTCCGGGAACACGATCAACGGCGGTGGTGGCGACAACTACGTCGAGGGCGGCACCGGCGACGACAAGATCACCGTCGGCAACGGCAACAACACGATCTACAGCGGCAGCGGGCACGACTCGATCACCGCCGGCGACGGCAACAACTACGTCGATCCGGGCGGCGCCCCCGACAAGGTGTCGCTCGGCAACGGCAACAACGTCGTCAACGGCGGTTCGGGTGGCATGGACCTGGAGGCCGGCAACGGCAACAACACGGTCTACCTGCTGTCCGGGCAGGACACGGTCCACCTCGGGAGCGGCGTGAACCACGTCTACGCCGCCACCACCGGGCTCGCCTCGCTCGACTGCGGCGGCAACCCGCAGAGCACCTTCTCGGTGAACGCCTCCGCCGACAAGACCGGCCGCTGGCTCGCGTTCGCGCTCCGCACCGGCAAGATCAAGAACTGCGCCATCACGAACACGTTCGTGGGCCCGAAGGCCACGATCTCGAAGTCGGCCGGCATCTGGCAGGTCTTCCACCTGCAGGGTGGCGACGGACCCGACAAGCTCTTCGGCGGCCACGGCGGTGGCACGATCGACGGCGGTGGCGGCGACAACGTCCTCTGGGCGGACTACCGCCACGACACCGGCGGCGCCCGCGCGAAGTCGAAGACCACCCGCATCAACGCCGACAACGGTGACAACATCGTGTACGGCGGCCGCGGCACGAACATCATCCACCTCGGCAACGGCCACAACTTCGTACGCGGCGGCGCCTGGAACAACGACATCACCGTCGGATCCGGGTTCAACGCGATCCGCCTCCAGGGCAAGGGCCACAACACCGTCCACATCGGTGGTGGGTCGGCGTTCGTGGAGTCGTACGCGAACAACAAGTCCGTGAAGGCCCAGATCACCTGCGAGAACGGCGCGAAGGGCACGGTGATCTACGGCGTCGTGAAGCCGAAGTCGAACTGCCCGATCCAGGTCAAGGCCAATTCGCCCCAGGGCAAGCTCCTCCAGATCTCCGGGATCGTGAGCATTCCCCAGTCCGATCCGGTCGTCACCGACCCGCTCCAGCCGGGCGTCGGCGCCGGCGTGCCGCGTCCGCCGCTCACGCCCTCGGGCGTCTAGCCGACCGACGCGCTGCGCGGCTCCGGCCGCGCGGCGCCGTCAGCCGCGGACGAACCCGACGACGCCGTCGTCCATCGGGACCTCGCTCGCCCGACCGTCGCCGGTGAGCAGGTCGACGTGCCCGATGAGCTCGGAGTGGGTGAGGTGGGGCTGCAGGATCGGCACGCCGCGCCACATGCGGCAGGCGAGCTCGTAGATCGTCTGCGGCTCATCGCTCAGCATGGCCTCGATCTTCGTGGCCCGGCGCTCGTGGAACGTGAGGCGCTTGGCGATCAGCTCGGCGGGCGGGCCGACGGCCGGTCCGTGCCCGGAGAGCATGAGTGACAGCCCGTCCTCGGCGGTCTTGCGGATCGAGTCGATGAGGAGCGGGAGGGACCGCACGCGCTCGGTGGTCTCGTCCGGGCGGGGCACGTCGAGGGGCGGCGAGAGCGTGGGGTTCGGGCTGGTCGCCGCGAGCACGTGGTCGCCGGAGAACGCGACGCCGTCGGCGCGGTCGACGTAGACGAGGTCGGAGAGCGAGTGGCCCGGCCGGTGGAGCACCTCCAGGTCGCGCCCGCCGGCGCGGATCACGTCGCCCTCGGCGAGCGGGTCGGTGATGTCCGGGCGGGACGACAGCGCCTGCCCGAGGTACATCACGGCCTGCGCGCCGACCGCGAGCTCGTGGGGGTAGCCGTGGCGCTCGAGCTGCGCCGTGCCCCACATGATCCGCGCGAGGACGGCGTCGCCGGGCGCGCCCTCCGGGTCGAACCGGATCTGGAGCGGGGAGAACGCCGCGACCCGGCAGCCGCTGCGCGCGGCGATGATCTCGGTGAGCCCGATGTGGTCGACGTGCTCGTGCGTGAGGAGCAGCAGCTCGATGTCCTCGAGCGCGTATCCGAGTTCGCGCAGCGCGCCGCTCAGCGCCTCGAGCGAGGTGCCGGTGTTGCAGCCGGCGTCGACGAGCGTGAGCGGCTCGCCTTCGAGCAGGTAGAGGTTGACCCGGCCGATCGGGAAGGGCGTCGGGAGCGCGATGCGATGGATCCCGGCCGGCAGCGGCGCGGGATCCTCGGGGTGCGCGGCGAGCGCGCGGCTGGTTCGCTGGGGCACTCCGCGCAGGCTACGCGCGGATGAGCGCGAGGAGCTCGTCGCGCTTGGTTTCCATGTCGGATTCGCTCACGAGCGACTCGAGCGTGAGGCGCAGCAGCGGCTCCGTGTTGCTCTTGCGCACGTTGAAGTGCCAGTCCTCGTAGTCGACCGACACGCCGTCGACGTAGGTGATCTCGGCGTCGGAGAACTTCGCCTCGATCTCGGCGATCTTCGCGTCGGCGTCGGAGACCTCGGAGTTGATCTCGCCGGAGATGAAGTACTTCGCGCGCAGCGGGGCGAGCAGCTCGCTGAGCTTCTGGCCCTTCTCGGACAGGAGCTCGAGGATCAGGAGCGCCGGGATGGTGCCCGAGTCCGCGCAGTAGAAGTCCTTGAAGTAGTAGTGGCCGCTGACCTCGCCGCCGAACAGGCCGCCCTCGGAACGCATGCGGCCCTTGAAGAAGGCGTGGCCCACGCGGTTGATGTGCGGGACGCCGCCGTTCTCGAGGACGATGTCCGGGACGGCGCGGCTGGCGCGGGCGTCGTAGAGGATGTCGGCGCCGGGGTTCTTCGCCAGGATCGACTCCGCGAGCAGCGCGGTGAGGAAGTCGCCGTCGACGAAGTTGCCGAGGTCGTCGATGAAGAAGCAGCGGTCCGCGTCGCCGTCCCAGGCGATGCCGAGGTCGGCACCCTCCTCGACGACCTTGTTCATGATGAACTCGCGGTTCTCCGGGAGGAGCGGGTTCGGCTCGTGGCCCGGGAACTCGCCGTTCGGGACCCAGTAGTGCTTCGACAGCTCGATGCCGAGGTCGTCGAAGATCGGGCCGACCATGTCGCCGGCCTGGCCGTTGCCGCCGTCGACGACGATCTTCAGCGAGCGGCTGATCTTCGTCTCGTCGACGAACTCGAGGGCCGCCGCACGGAACTCCGCGGCGATGTCGACCTGCTCGACCGAGCCCGCCTTGGACGGGTCGGGGGTGGGGAGATCGGACTGGGCGTGCCGACGGACCTCCTGGATGCCGGAGTCGCCGGAGAGCGCGAGCGCACCCTCACCGACGAGCTTCGCGCCCGTGTAGGCCTTCGGATTGTGCGAGGCGGTGCACATGAGACCGCCGTCGAGGTTGCGGGAACCGACGAGGAAGTACAGCTGCTCCGTCCCGACCTGGCCGGCGTCGATCACGGTCGCGCCCTCGGCGGTCATGCCGGCGGCGTAGCGGCCCGCGAGCTCGGGGGCGGTGAGGCGCATGTCGCGGCCGAGTCCGAGGCGCAGCTCCGTGACGGGCTTGCCGGAGATGTCGGCGATGGTGAGGGCGAAGCCGCGCCCGATGCGCTCCGCGATGTCGCCGTCGATGTCCTGGCCGTAGAGGCCGCGGACGTCGTACGCCTTGAAGATGCTGTCTGGGACGCTCACGCTCACGCGCCGGATCGTAAACGGCTCCGGGCACGGGTGGCGGGCCAACGATCACAGGTCGGTGAACGGCTGTGGAAGGCCCCGGTGGAGCTGATGCTCCGGTTCGATGCGTGTTGATCGCAGCCGAATCGGGTGGCAGGATGGCCGCCCATGAGGGCCCGCATCGGACTGTTCGCCGCAACCTTCGCGGCGGTCTACGGCCTGGCGGTGCCCGCCCATGCCGCTACCTTCGCGGTGACCCGCACGGCCGACGACCTCAGCGCGGGCAGCCTCCGCTGGGCGGTCGCCCAGGCCAACGGCGCCGCGGGTGCCGACACGATCACGGTGCCCGCCGGCACCTTCACCCGCACGCTCGCGCAGAGCACGAACGCCGCCGTCCCCGACGTCGAGTCCGGCGACCTCAACGTCACCGGCGACGTCACGATCCAGGGCGCCGGCGCAGCGAGCACGATCATCGACGCCGCGGGCCTGGACCGTGTCTTCGAGGTGCGTGGCGGCGCGCAGGTGACGCTGAAAGGCCTCGCGGTGACCGGTGGCGCGGAGGTCGACGAGAACGTGGGCGGGGGCGGCGTGCTCGTCGACGCGGGCACCCTCACGCTCGACGCCGTGACCGTCTCGCGCAACTCCTCCGACTCGGGCGGTGGTGGTCTGTTCGCCGTCGATGCCGGTGGCCAGACCAGCTCGCTGATCCTGAAGAACGGCTCGAAGGTCAGCGACAACACGACCGACTACCGCGGCGGTGGCATCGAGCTGCTCCGAGGCGCGGCGGCCTCGATCACCGACGCCGTCGTCGCGGGGAACACCTCGACGGATTCCGGCGGCGGCATCAGCCACGACGCCGACGGCGCGCTGACGATCTCGCGCACCGCGATCTCGGGCAACGCCGGCGGGGCCTCCGGGGGGATCGAGGCGGGCGGCCCGATCCGCATCAGCGACTCGTCGGTCGTCGACAACACCTCCGACGTCGCCGCGAAGAACCCGGGTGGGGGCATCTTCTTCCAGTCCGGGGCGCAGCCCGTGGCGGCCGGGGCGCCGATGATCGAACGGTCGCTCGTCGCCGGGAACACCGCCTGGAACGGCGCAGGCATCATCAGCATGAACGCCGTCACCGCCGTGAACGTGACCATCAGCGGCAACCACGCCTCGACCTACGGCGGCGGGGTCACGTCCGTGGTCCAGGGCGCGTTCACGACGACCCTCGTCAACAGCACGGTCACCGGCAACACCGCGCCGGACGGAGGCTCCGCCCTCGCGCGCTGCCCGGCCACTCCGGACAGTTGCCAGACCATCCCCGGAAGCATCGAGGTCCGGAACTCGATCGTCGACGGCACCTGCAACCTCACCGTGACGGACGGCGGGCACAACCTCGGGACGAGCGCCGGCTGCGGCGCGACGGTCGTGCCGGAGCTGAAGCTCGGTCCGCTGGCCGCGAACGGCGGCCCGACGAAGACGCACGAGCTCCTCACGGGCAGCCCGGCGATCGATGCGGCGGGTGCAGCGGACTGCCCCGCGACCGACCAGCGTGGGCTCGCGCGCACCGCGAGCCGCTGCGACGTCGGCGCGTACGAGGTCCTCGACACGGCGATCACCTCCGGGCCGAGCGGCCCGACGTCCAACGCCTCGCCGTCGTTCGCGTTCGACACCGTGCCGGCCGGCCAGGGCGCGACCTTCTCCTGCTGGCTCGACGCGGCCCGCCCGGTGGCCTGCACGTCGCCGCAGGCGCTCGCCGGACTCGCCGACGGTGAGCACACCTTCCACGTGCAGGCGACCGTCGGGACCTTCGC
>JAVHXX010000291.1 GCA_031119595.1 Patulibacter sp.
CGTGCCTCGTCCTCGGTGACCTCCTCGATGAATCCGAAGTGGCCGTATCCGGCGTTGTTGACGGCGACGTCGATGCGGCCGAACCGTTCCAGCGTGGCCGTCACCGCGGCGTCGATCGCCTCGCGGTCGGTCACGTCGAGCGCGAGCGGCAGGACCGCCTCGCCGAACTCCTGGACGAGCCCGTCGAGGGTGGACGCGTCACGTGCGGTCGCGGCGACGCGGTCACCGCGCTCCAGGGCCGCCTGCGCCCAGACCCGTCCGAAGCCTTTGGACGTGCCGGTGATGAACCAGACCTTGCTCATGTCGTGCTCCTCTGTGTCGCTACAATCAAACGGAACACTGCTCCGCTTCGAGAACGACACTAGCGCCTAAACGGAGCACCGTTCCATTTCATGACTGCCACGACCCCCCGCAAAGCCCGCTCCGACGCCGCAGCGAATCGCCAGAAGATCCTGCAAGCGGCGCATTTCCAGTTCGCCCAGGACGGCCCCGAGGCGTCCCTCAACGAGGTGGCACGGCGGGCTGGAGTTGGCGTGGCAACGCTCTATCGACACTTCCCGACCCGCGAGGACCTCGTCGCCGCCGTCTACGCGAACGAGGTCCAGGAGCTCGGCGAAGCCGCTGATCGCGCCCTCTCCACGCTCCCACCGGACGAGGCCATCGCGGTCTGGGTCGATCGGTTCCTCGAGTACGCCGCCACGAAGCGCGGGCTCGGCGAGGCGCTGAAGGCGCTGCGCGAGCGGGGCGACGCCCGCGTCGATCCGCGAGGCGTGCTCGCCGATTCCATGAGCAAACTGCTCGAGGCCGGCCAGGCTGCCGGCACCATCCGCAACGGGATCGACGGCAACGATCTGTTGCTCGCATTCGCCGGGCTCTGGAGTCTCCCCCACGACGACCAGTTCGCCACGCGCGCCAAGCGCCTCGCCGACCTCGTCGTCGCCGGGCTCCGCCGCGACGGCTGAGCGACGCCCGGCCGACGGCCGGATCAGCCTGCCGCCTGTGCGAACCCCGCCGCATCGAGCGCCGCGACGGCCGCATCGAGTGCTGCCTCCACCTCGCCCTGCTCTCCCGACGGCAGCCGGACCAGGCCGCGGTGCACCCCGAGCTCGCGGTACGCCTCGAGCGACGCGGGGTCGAGGGCCACGTTGTAGACGGTGACGGGCAACGGCGCCCGGCCGACGTCGGCACAGCGCCCGTGGAGGTCGCGGACGCGCGGCGCGAGCTCGTCGAGCCCACCCGGTGCCCGGGGCAGCCAGCCGTCGCCGTAGGCGACGACGCGATCGAGGATCCGTGCGCCGTCGCCGCCGACGAGGACCGGGATTCCACGGCCACCGGCGTCGCCGTCGCGGCCGGAGGGCGCGAGCTCCTGCACGGGTTTGGGCCAGCTCCAGACGTCGTTGAAGCGCACGTGCTCGCCCGCGTACGCGGCGACCTCGTCGCGCCAGAGGGTGCGCATCGCCTCGACGTGTTCGCGGAGATGTCCGAACCGGCGGCCGTAGTCGACGCCGTGGTTCGCCAGTTCGGGCTGGAGCCACCCGGCGCCGACGCCGAGCTCCACGCGTCCCTGTGAGAGCAGGTCGAGCGAAGCGAGGGCCTTCGCCGTGACGAGCGGCTCGTGCTGGGAGGCGAGCATGATGCTCGTCCCGAGGCGGATCGTCGTCGTCGCGGCGGCGGCCGCGGTGAGCGCGACGATCGGGTCGAGCGTGCGCGTGTAGGCGTCGGGGAAGGATCCGCCGGGGTAGTGCTCGGCGAGCGAGGCCGGGATGTGCGTGTGTTCGGTGACGAAGAGCGACTCGAAGCCACGCTCCTCCGCCAGCCGTGCGGCGACGTCCGGCCGCACCGACCGGTCGGTCACCGCTAGAGAGACACCAACGTTCACAGATCCACCCTACGGGTTCACATTTGGACTAAGGCACGGTAGGTTGCCATAACCATGACGTCACGCCCTCGACCTCTGTCCCAGTCGACGGCGTCCTCCCCTCCGGACCAGTCCACCGCCGGAGGCAAGGGCGACCATCTCACGTCGCTCGCGGCCGCCGGGTTCCCCGTGCCCGCCTTCGGCCTCGTCCCGACCACGGTGCTCGAGCGGACCCTCGAGCGTGCCGGTCTCGCGGACGAGCTCGACGCCCTCCTCGGTGCCGCGTCCGAGACCACGCTCGACGACGTCGCAGCGACGATCGCGGAGCGGTTCGCTGCGCTCACGCTCCACGACGACGAGCGCACCGACGTGCTCGAGGCCTACGCCGCCGCCGGCGGCGGCTCGGTCGCGGTGCGCTCGTCGGCGATCGGCGAGGACGGCGCCGAGCAGTCGTTCGCCGGGCAGGGCAGCTCCTACCTCCACGTGGCGGGCGACGACGAGCTCGCGCGGCGCGTCGTCGACTGCTGGGCCTCGGCCTGGTCCGAGCGCGCGCTGCGCTACCGCCTCCTCCACGGCCTCCCGCTCACCGGCATCCGCACCGCCGTCGTGATCCAGGCGATGGTTGCCAGCGACGTCAGTGGGGTCCTCTTCACGATCGACCCGACGACCGGCACCGACGACGTCGTGGTGAGCGCCGTCTACGGGCTCGGCGAGGGCCTCGTGTCCGGTCAGGTCGACGCGGACACGATCACCCTGGCCCGCGCCGACGGTGCGGTCCTCGCCACCCAGCGCGGCGAGAAGGAACGACGCGTCGAGGCTGCCGCCGACGGTTCGGGCATCCGGACGGTCGAAGAGCCGCCGGCGCGCCGCCGTTCGCTCGCGCTCGACGCCGAGCAGCTCGCCGACCTCCACCGCGTGGGTCTGCTCGTCGAGGAGCATTTCGGCGGTCCCCAGGACATCGAGTGGGCCTTCGCCGGGCGCCGCCTGCACCTGTTGCAGGCACGGCCCGTCACGGCCGTCGGTGGCGTGCCGGCCCCCGCCATCGGCGCCCAGTCCTCCACCCCGCCCTCGTGGTCGCCGACGCTGCGCCTCTGGGACAACGCGAACATCGTCGAGAACTTCGGCGAGATCACCGCCCCGCTCACGTTCTCGTTCACCAACCACGTCTACGGGATCGTCTACCTCGACTACTGCCGCGTGCTCGGGGTCCCGGCAGCGCACCTCGAGAAGATGCAGCCGTGGACGCGGCACATGCTCGGCCAGTTCGACGGGCGCGTCTACTACAACGTCCTCAACTGGTACATGGTCCTCAAGCTGGTGCCGCTGCCATCGGTGCAGCAGAAGGTGCTCGCCGCCACCGCCGGCATCCGCGAGACCACGCCCGAGATCACGGCGGCCCAGCGACCGTTCGGGAAGTACCCGCGGCTCGAGCGCGCGATCCACGCCCGCACGTACGCGGGCTTCACGTATCGCTTCTTCACGGCGAAGCGCACGGTGCGGTCCTTCCTCGACGACTTCAATGCGTTCTACGCCGAATTCGAGCGGCAGGACCTCGAGGGGCGCTGCGCCCACGACCTGTTCGCGGCCTACGAGGAACTCGAGGGCTGGATGGCGAAGCGCTGGGGACCGACCGCCGTCCTCGACGCGGTCATCAGCCTGTCGCTCGGGGTCCTCTACGGGCTCACGCAGTCGTGGCTGCCCGACGCCCCCGAATGGTTCCTCTGGCAGGCGATCAAGGTTGACGACGAGCGCGTCGAGTCGGCGATGCCGGCCGAGCGTCTCACGGCGATCGCCGCGCAGGTCCGGACCGATGCCGAGCTGACCGCCCTCGTGACCGGCGCGCCGGTGGCCACCCTCCAGACCGCCGTCGAGACGAGCGCTCTCGCGGGCGCCGCGTGGCTCCGCGGCGAGCTCGCCGACTACCTCGACCACTTCGGCGACCGTGCTCTCAACGAGCTCAAGCTCGAAGCCCCGGACCTCCGCGAGGACCCGTCGATCATGTGGTCGATGCTCCGCGACGCCGTGGTGCTGCCGGCCGCTCCGAACGCCGCCGCCCCGGCCGGCGCCGAGATCCAGAGTGCCGACGACTACCTGCGCGGTCGCCTCCGTGGGCCGAAGAAGCTCGCGTTCGCGATCGTGCGGCGCAAGGTCCAGGCGACGCTGATGTCCCGCGAGAACGTGCGCTTCGCGCGGTCCAGGGCGTTCGCGATGGTGCGGCGCCTGCTCCGTGCCGTCGGCTCGGCACTCGCGAAGGACGGGCTCATCGACGACCCGCGCGACGTGTACCTGCTCCGGCTCGAGGAGTTGCGCGGCGTGTTCCACGGCACGTTCGATCCGGGCGAACTCTCCGGGCTCGTCGAGTTGCGCCGCCGCCGGCAGGCCGAGCAGCGCGCCGGGTCCCCGCCGCCGCCGCGGTTCTACACCGACGGCCTGCCCCCGACCGGCCCGCTCGTCGAGGACGTCGACGTCGCCGAAGGCGGCGCGACCGACGGCGTCCTGCGGGGCCGCCCGTCCTGTCCGGGGATCGTCGAGGCGGAGGCCCGCGTCGTCGACGCCCCGCGCGATGTCGCCGGCCATGTGCTCGTCGCCTACCGCACCGATCCCGGCTGGGTCGGCGCGCTCTCATCGGCCGCGGCGCTGCTCATCGAGCGCGGCAGCCCGCTGACCCACGTCGCCGTGGTCGCGCGCGAGCTCGACATCCCCACGGTCGTACAGATCCCCGGCCTCACAAAGACGGTGCAGTCCGGGATGCGCCTCCGCGTCGACGGCGCCGCCGGCACCGTCGAACTCCTCGACCACCCCGACCAGGAGACGGCATGACCCAGCCCGTCACCGACGAGCGCCGCGCCCGCCTCGAGCAGCGCATCGGCGAGTACCACGGCCAGGACCTCGCCGCCGTGCTCGACCTCATCGACTACCTCCGCGACGAGGACGGCGGCGACACCGTGATCGCCGGCGGCTCCCTGTCGATCGACCAGGGCAACCGCGAGAGCGACCTCGACATGGTCGTCGTCGGCGCCGGCGTGAAGACGTCCGCGGTCCCCCTCGAGCACTGGGTCGGCTCGCTCCGGGTCGACGCCTGGACACGGTCCGTGGCTGACGTCGACGCGCTCTTCCTCCAGGCCGAGGAAGCGCTCGCCTCGGATGCGCCGCTCTCCGGCGCGTTCGGGAACGCCGTCCAGGAACAGCAGCTCAAGCTCCTGCACCGCATCGCGTTCGGGCTCGTCGTCGACGGCGCGCCGGTGCGGCCGGCGAGCGCCCGCGGGCCCGTCGAGCTCGCCCTCGACCTCCTCACGCGCGAATACGCCGAGCGGGCCCGCGAGTCGGCCATGGTCGCCGGGCTGGCGCTCGCCGCCGGCCGCGATCTCACGGCCGCCACCGTGGCGCGCGTCGGTGCCGAGGAAGCGCTCCACGCGGTCCTCCACGGACGCGGCGCGGCCTTCAGCGGCGACAAGTGGCTCAGCGAGCAGCTGATCCCGATGCCCGATCTGCAGGCGCTCCACGAGGAGGTCGCGATCCTTCCGGCGCGCGGCGAGCCGCTCGGGCCGTACGCCGAGCGAGCGCTCACGATCATCGGCGAGCTGCTCGGCCTCGACGTCACCCCGGCGGCCCTGGGCTGCGACCTCTCGTGGAGCTATTCCGGTCTCACGCTCCTGCCGCTCGCGGGCCGCAAGGTGCTCGCGTCGAAGGACCATGCCGCGGCCTGGGAGCTCGACGACGCGGAGGCCTCCGCGTGGGCCGACCTGTCGGGCGGCGAGGTCGACGGGACCTTCCCGCACCCGACCGACGCTCCCGCCGCCGAGGCACTCTGCGCGTCGCTCTACGAGCAGGGCGTGCTCAAGCTCGCCTGGCGGGTCGGCGTGCCACTCGGCGCGCTCACCTTGCCCGGCATCGATCCGGAGGGATCGCGATGAAGACCATCGACGGCGACATCCGCCGCTACGCATGGACCCGTGGTCAGGCGTTCTGGCGGATGATCATGCCGGTGCCGGCGCTCCTCGAGGACGCGCGCGGCGCCGCCGACGCGGGGCAGCTCGGTCTGCTGCGGCACTCCGCCCGCAACCTCGGCAC
>JAVHXX010000292.1 GCA_031119595.1 Patulibacter sp.
CGATCGCCCACGACCGCTGGTACCACGGGCGCTGCACCGGGCCGACGACTGCGATCGGGCCCGTCGGCGGCTGGCGGCGCTCCTGCACCATGCGGCGGTCGCCGGTGACCTGGCCGGGTGCCATCTCGGTCGGGTGCTCGCCGGTGCCCGGCGAGTAGACCGGGGCGATGCCGCGCTTCGCGTCCGCGAGGGCGGCCAGGAAGGCGTCGGCGTCGGCGAAGCGGTCGGACGGGCGCTTGGCGAGGGCCCGCATCACGACGGCGTCGAGGGCGGGCGCGATCTCCGGCACGATCGAGCGCGGCGAGCGCGGCTCGTTGTTCACGTGGGCGAGGGCGATCGAGACGGCGGAGTCGCCCTCGAACGGTGTGCGGCCCGTGAGCATCTCGTAGAGGACCACGCCGACGGCGTAGAGATCGGTGCGGGGCGTGATGACCTCGCCCTGGGCCTGTTCCGGGGCGATGTAGTGGGCGGTGCCGAGGATCGACCCGGTCGCGGTCATGTCGGAGGCGCCGCGGCGCGCGATGCCGAAGTCGGTGACCTTCGGGTGCCCGAGCTCGTCGAGGATGACGTTGTGCGGCTTGAGGTCGCGGTGGATGATCCCGTCGCGGTGGGCGGCGCGCACGGCACGGAGGATCTGCTCGGTGAGGTCGACGGCCTCGGCGGGCGCGATCCGGCCCTCCTTCTGGATCCGCTCCTTGAGCGTGGGGCCCTCGAGGAGTTCCATGGCGATGTACCAGGTGCCGTTCCAGGAGCCCGTGTCGTAGACGGCGACGATCCCCGGGTGCTGGAGCTGGGCGGCGGCCTTCGCCTCGCGGCGGAACCGCTCGACGAAGTCGTTGTCCTCGGCGTACTGCGCGTGCAGCACCTTCACGGCGACCTTGCGGCCGAGCTGGATGTCCTCGGCGCGGTACACGACGGCCATGCCGCCGTAGCCGAGCTGCGACTCGACCTGGTACCGGCCGGCGATGACGGAGCCGGGCCCGATGCGCTCGGTCACAGCGCCGCCTCCATCATGGCCTTGGCGATCGGCGCGGCATCGACGCCGCCGGTCGCGTTGGGGAGCTTCTCCATCATCACGGCGACCGCGACGCGCGGCGCCTCGGCGGGCGCGAAGCCGATGAACCACGGGTCGACGAGGTCACCGCCGACCTCGGCGCTGCCGGTCTTGCCGGCCACGCGGAGCCCGGAGAGTGCCGCTGCGGTACCCGTGCCTTCCTTCACCACTTGCTCCATCATGGCGGTCAGCTGGGATGCGACGCGCTGTGACACCGCCCGACCGGCGGAATGGCCGTTCCCGAGATCCGAGAGCGTGCGTCCATCCGGGTCGACGACGCGCTGCACCGTCGAGAGCCGCGGCTTGTCGCCGCCACGCGCGATCGTCGCCGCGACGAACGCCATCTGCAACGGCGTCACCGCGAGCCGCTCCTGACCGATCGCGACGCGGGCGATGTCGACGGTGTCGTCCTTGATGGGCAGCAGGTCGTGGCTCTTCGAGTCGCGCACGCCGCTCGCGAGGCCGTAGGCGTCGACCGGCAGCGCCTTGTTGAACCCGAAGTTCTTCATCATGTCCGCGATCGGATTCGCCCCGAGGTCCTCGGCGACGCGGGCGAAGGCGGTGTTCACGGAGTTGGTGAGCGCGTCGGTGAGGGTGATGTTCGCGGGGAACTGCTCGCCGTGGAAGTTCGACAGCGGCTTCGTCTGCACGACGAGCGGCGAGGTCCCGGAGACGGTCGAGTCCGGGGTGTACTTGCCCGAGGCGAGCGCGGCGGCGGTCGTGACGACCTTCATCGTCGACCCCGGCGGGTACTGGCCCGCGGTGGCGCGGTTGATCGACGGGCTCCCCGAGATCGCGGCGATCTTCTTGCGGCCGGCGCGGGTGGCCTCGTCGTTCGGGTCGAAGCCGGGATTGCTCGCCATCGCGAGGATGCCGCCCGTCTTCGTGTCGATCGCGACCGCCGCGCCGACGCGGCCGTTCAGCCCGGTGATCGCCGCCTGCTGCACCTTCGGTTCGAGCGTCGAGATCACGTCGTCGCCCTTCGTGTTGCTGCCGCGGATCGCGGAGAGGAGCGTCGCGGCGCTCTTCACCTTGCCGGTGAGGTCGTCGTTGTGGACCTTCTCCATGCCCGACAGGCCGGCGAGGGTGTAGGCGTAGCCCAGCAGCTGGGAGGCCTGCTTCGCGGCGGCCGTGTAGTGCCGGACGTACGTGCCGTCCTTCTGTTTCACGGACTTCGCGAGCAGGGTGCCGTCGGCGGCGCGGATGGTGCCACGCGGCACGCGCTCCGTCTTGAGCGCGAGGCGGCCGTTGAGGTCGTTCTTGTCGAGCTTGTCGCTCTCGAAGACCGTCCACCGGGCCGTCCCGCCCATGAGGACGAGGAACAGCACGATCACGAGCACGAAGATCCGGCGGACGCCGCGGTTCATCGCCAGGCACCGCCCCGGGCGCGTTCCTGGTCCTCGCGGGTGTCGCGGCGGGCGCGGTCGCTGACGAGCAGGAGCAGCGCGAGCAGGATGAAGTTCGCGACGATCGACGAGCCGCCCGAGCTCACGAACGGCAACGTGACGCCGGTGAGCGGGATCACCTTCGTGACGCCGCCGACGATCACGAACACCTGCAGCGCGAACACCGTCGAGAGGCCGGCGGCGAGGAGCTTCGAGAACGAGTCGTGGGCGACGAGCGCCACCTTGAAGCCGCGCCAGACGATCAGGAGATAGACGAGCAGCAGCCCGACGGCGCCGATCAGGCCCGTCTCGTTGACGATCAGCGCGTAGATGAAGTCGTTCTGGGCGGCCGGGAGGATGAGGTTGAGCGACCCGTCCGGACCCGGCGGCGCGAGCTGGAGCAGCGAGCCGCCGAGGCCCTGGCCGAGGATGCCGCCGTCGGCCTGGGAGAAGAGGGACTGCGCGAGCTGGTAGCTGCCGCCGGTCGCGTGGTAGGTCGTCGGGTCGAGCGGGTGGTCCCACGCGGCGACGCGACGCTGGATCGTCGGACGCCACTCGTAGAGCACGCGCGCCCCCACCGCGAACATCGACAGGCCGACCACGGGGTAGAGGAGCTTGTCGGTGGCGAGGTAGATCATCGCCAGGCCGACGCCGAAGTACATGATCGCCGAGCCGATGTCCTGGATCAGGAACAGCATCACCATCGTCGCGCCCCACACCGCGAGCAGCGGCAGCAGGTACTTCAGCGGCGGCAGGATCCCGAACGGGCCCTTCGCCTCCTGCACGAGGAGCTGACGGTTGTCGGCGAGGTACGACGCGAGGTAGATGACGAGGCAGAGCTTCGCGATCTCGGTGGGCTGGAACGCGATCGGCCCGATCACCACCGACAGGTACGCGCCGTTCGTGGCCTGCCCGATGCCGGGGATCCGCGGCGCGAGCAGCAGGATGATGCCGAGCAGCGCGATGAGGTTCCGGTAGTCGCGGAGGGTGCGGTAGTCCTTGCGCAGCGCGTAGATCGTGGCCGAGAACGCCGCGATCCCGATGATGAACCAGGTCCCCTGCTCGCGGGCCAGGGACTCGTCGATCCGGTACAGCTCGACCAGGCCGAAGCAGGCGAGCACCGCAACCAGCGGCAGGAGGTAGGGGTCGGCGTCCGGGAGGGCGATCGTCGCGATGAGGTGCGCGAGGATGCACAGCCCGAGGAACCCGGCGCCGTAGAACAGCGACAGGTTCGACAGCTCGCCGGTGTTGTTCGCGAAGACGGACGCGAACCCGATCGCGACGAGCAGCGAGGCGGGAAGCAGGAGGGCGAGGTCGCGGGCGCGGCGCAGGATCACTGCAGCTCGTCGCGCTCGACGGCCTTGATGAGGTCGCGGGCGTCGTCGCTGGACCGGAGCTTGTGGTTGAGGAGCGACGCGCGGCGGTCCTCCGGGACCTCGGTCAGCGGGACGCCGGAGCGATAGATCGACTTGTAGAGCTTGATCCCGAACGGCAGCTCGTACGGGGCGCCCTGGTAGATCGCGACGAATCCATCGGTGGTGCCGATGAAGTAGGTCACGCGGGTCGCGACCCAGCCCGACAGCGCGAGGATGCCGACCGTGAGGATCGTCGCGAGGGTGGCGGCGATCACGCGGGCACGGCGCACGCTGCGCGGCTTCTTGCCGGGCGCGCGGGCCATGAGCTTGCGCGCCGGTGCGGGGAACGCCTCGGCGGCGGCGCGGACGTCGGCGGTCGACACGCCGTCGTCGCTCGTGGGCGTGACCCGCGGCTGCGTCTCCGTGGGCTCGTCGTCCTCGGTGAGCGCCGGGCCGATGGTCGTCGCCTGGTCGTCGGGCTCGATCGTCTCGTCCTCGGGATCGCCCACACGCAGCAGCACCACGGTGATGTTGTCGCGGCCGCCTGCGGCGTTCGCGGCGGCGATGAGGGCGCGGCCGGCGGTGTCGAGGCGGGCGTTGCCGCCGATGATCTCCGCGATCCGGTCCTCGGGGACCATGCCGGTGAGGCCGTCGGAGCAGAGCATCACGACGTCGCCGCGCTCGAGCTTGAACTCGCGCACGTCGACCTCGACCGACGAATCCGGGCCGAGCGCCCGCGTGATGATCGACCGCTGCGGGTGGTTCGCGGCCTCCTCGGCGGTGAGCTTGCCGGAGCGCCGCATCTCCTCGACGAGCGAGTGGTCGTCGGTGAGGCGGCGGAGACTGCCGCTGCGCAGCAGGTAGGCGCGGCTGTCGCCGACGTGCGCCACGGTGAGGACGTCCTCACCGACGTGCGCGACCGTCGCGGTCGTGCCCATGCCGGTCAGGTCGACGTCGCGCAGCTGGGCGTCGTGGACGGCGCGGTTCGCGCGGCGCACGAGCTCGACGAGGCGCGAGCGGACGATCCCGTCCTCGACGCCGAGCCCGATCACGTCGATGGCGGTGCGGGAGGCGATCTCGCCGGCCTTCGCACCGCCCATGCCGTCGGCGACCGCGAACAGCGGCGAGCGGGAGAAGAGGGCGTCTTCGTTGGCACGGCGCTGGCGGCCGGTGTCGGTGAAGGCGGCGTGTTCGACGACCCTGAGCACGAAGTGGCGAACCCTAGTCGCTAGTCGCGGTACTCGAAGACGGTGTCGCCGATGGCGATCTGGTCGCCGCTGCGCAACGACCACGGACCCTCGAGCTTGTCGCCGTTGACGTAGGTGCCGTTCGTGGAGCCGAGGTCCTCGATGACCGCGTGCCCGGCGGACAGCTCGATGCGCGCGTGGCGCGAGGACGCGAACGAGTCCTCGAAGGAGATCTCGACATCACCTCGCCCGAGCGTGGTGCGCTGCGGGAGGTCGTATTCGAGACCAGCGCGCTGGCCGTGCATGCGCTTGATGATGAGGCGGGGAGCGGCGCCACGCGCCACCTCCGCCGTCGGCGGGCCCACGGCGGCGTGGAACCCGGTCGCATCGGCCGGCGGCGGCGCAGCCACCATCAGCTGGTCGTCGCGGAGGTCACGCAGCGCGCTGCGGGCGACCCAGATGACGAACAGGAAGAGGACCGCGACGAAGGCGAGCTTCAACGCGAATGTGACCGGCTCCAGCAGCACGGAGCTAGCGGACCTCGATGATCGCGTCGGCGTGTCCGAGCTTGATCCGCGAGCCCGGCTCGAGGCGCCGCGGCGCCGTGAGCGGGGTGCCGTCGACCTGGCTGCCGTTCGTGGAGCCGAGATCGACCGCGTACCAGCCGTGGTCGTCGTGGCGGAGCTCGACGTGGCGCCGCGACACGCTCGCGTCGGAGACGGTGACGTCGGCGGTGCGGCTGCGGCCGAGGACGACGATGTCGCCGGAGAGCTGGTGCGGGGTGCCGTCGACGAGGAGCACGCGCTGCGGCTGGCGCGGCTGCTGCGGCTGGGCCGGGGGCTGCTCGGCCGGCTGCGGCTGGGCGCGAGCCGGGATCACGGGCGGCGCGAACTGCGGACGGCTCTGACGCTGGAGGGTCGGGTCGATCCACGGGGCAC
>JAVHXX010000293.1 GCA_031119595.1 Patulibacter sp.
CGGCAGCACCATCCAGACCGTGACGCCCGTCGGCAGCGGCGCGTTCTACACGACGATCTCGCCGTTCGACCCCGACGATCCGACCTCGCTCCCGACGACCGAGGTGTGGCACACGACGGGCGTCGACGCGTCGGCGAGCAGTGCCACGAAGCTGCCGGTGAACTTCCTCCCGCAGACCATCGTCGCCGCCGGCGGGAAGACCTGGTTCGTCGAGACGACCGACACGGGCTCGCGCCTCTGGGGCAGCGACGGGACGGTCGGCGGGACCGGTCCGGTCGACTTCGGTGGCGCCGGCCCGACCTTCATCCAGAGCCTCGCCGCCTCCGGGTCGACCGTCGCCTTCACCGGCGACGACCGCGAGCTGTGGACGTGGTCCGGCAGCGGCGCGCCGACGAAGGTCACGACCCAGGGCGCGGCCGACCCGGTCGGCGTGGAGCTCGTCGGCGCGACGGGCGCGGGCATCTTCTACCGGCTCGGCGGCACGCAGCTCTGGCTCACGACCGGCACCGGCAACGGCACGCAGCTCACGTCCGGGTACCTCGACGAGATCGGCGACCCGCTCGTGACGACCGTCGGGTCGACGACCTTCTTCGCCTCGCGCACCGCCGACACCGGCGCGGAGCTGTGGTCGACGACCGGCACCGCCGGGAGCACGCACCGCGTCGCGGACATCAACACGACGCCGAACGGCGCCGGGATCCGGCAGACCGTGACCATGGGCGGTCGCTCGTACTTCTGGGCCACCGACGGGGCACTCGTCGCCGGCAGCAACGCCGCGAGCGTCGAGCTCTGGACGTCGGACGGCACCACGGCCGGCACCACGATCGTGCGCCACCTGAACGACGACGACCCCGACGCGACGGCGGGCCGGCTCGTGGCCACGCCGCACGCCGTCGCCGCCTTCACGAGCCGCGCGATCTGGTGGTCGGACGGCTCCACCGCCGGCACGCACGTGGTGCACCCGACGGGCGCGACCCCGGGCTTCTTCGCGATGGATCCGGCTGCGTTCGGCGACCGCGTGGTGTTCACCGGCCCGGGCGCGACGAGCGACCTCGGCCTCTGGGTCACCGACGGCACGGACGCCGGCACGCACCGCATCGTCGATCTGCCGGCCCCCGCGGACGACGACGGCGACTACGAGCCGTTCTACACCGCCGCGGGGTCGCAGCTGTACTTCGTCGGCTGGGACGCCGCCCACGGCGTCGAGCTGTGGCACAGCGACGGGACCGCCGCCGGGACCGCGATGGTGCGCGACCTGGCGCCCGGCACGAAGGACGTCTCCATGGGCGCGAGCGCCGCGGTCGGTGACCACTACGTGTTCGCCGCGCTGGACAGCGCCGGGATCGCGCGCGTCTACGCGACGAACGCCGCCGGCACCGACGCGCGGCAGCTCACGGGCACGGCCTACGCCTCGCTGCCGACGTCGATCGTGCCGGCCGGCAGCTCGGTGTGGGTGACGGTCGCCAACCAGCTCTACCGGATCGACCAGACCGCGACGGTCTGTCCGATGGTGCAGGCGCCGCAGGTGATCACCTCCGTGGTGCCGTTCGGGCTGGGCGTCGCGTATGTCGACCTCTCCGGTGCGCTCTCCGTGAGCGACGGCGTCGGCGGAGCCAGCACGCTCCTGCACCAGTTCGGCGCCGGCTCCTTCGGCACGCTCCTGCCGACCTCCTCCGGACTCTGGTTCGCGGAGAGCGACGCACTGACCGCGACCGGCAACGAGCTCTGGCACTCCGACGGCTCGGCCGCCGGCACCGCGATCGTCGGCGACCTCCAGCCCGGTCCGGCGTCGAGCACGCCGACGCTGCTCGCCGTCGCCGGGAGCTCACTCGTGTGGTCCGCCGATGACGGCACCCACGGCACCCAGCTCATGGGCACGCCGCTCGGTGACCCGCTCGCGACACCGGCCATCGCGCCGCTCGGGTGTGCCCCGCAGCAACAGACGCCCGCGCCGACGCCGACGCCCACCCCCCAGGTGGTCCCGACCCCGACGCCCACGCCGCTCCCGATCGTGAAGGTGACCCCGAAGGCGTTCTCGGCGGCGGTCACCCACAAGTCCGACCGCAAGGCGCCGTACCTCTACACGTTCAAGGGGGCGGTCACGCTGCCCGCGGGCGCCGTGGCGAAGACGGTCTGCTCAGGCAGCGTCGTCGTGGAGATCAAGCGCGGGAAGAAGCGCGTCGCGCAGAAGGCCGTCGCGCTGACCGCCACCGGTGCGGCCTGCACCTACACGGTTTCGGTGCGGCTCCCGAAGAAGGCCAAGCTGGCGAAGCAGGGCAAGCTCACCGCGACCGTGCGCTTCGCGGGCTCGGCGACCTTGGCGGCCGTCAAGGCCAAGCCCCTCACGCTGACGTACGGGCACTGACCACTCCCGGGTACAGCCCGGCGTGCGCGAGGTGCGCGCGCCGGGCGCGCGTGCGGGCCCCGCGGATCGCCGCGAGCTGCAGCACCGCGAAGAACACGCCGACGAGCAGCTGGCTCGCCCACACGAGCGAGTTCCACGGCTGCCAGAACGCGCCGCCCGTCGAGTAGGCGTGCACGAAGTCCGCGCCGAGCATCCACAGGCCGAACGTCGACCAGGTCGCGGCAGCCTGGGTCGGGAGCGAGAGGTACGAGTCCCAGTCGACGCTCAGGAGCACGAGCCCACCCGCCGCGACCGCGAACACCGCCGACGCCACGTACGAGAGCCACGTGTGGTCGAGGTCGAAGTTCGCCGTGAGCGCGATCGCCATCACCGCAGAGCACGCCACCACGGGCCAGACGCGGCCGCGGTGCGAGATGACGGTGCGGCCGGTGCGGCGCACGCGGAGCGCGACGAACGCGGCGGCACAGAGCGCGAGGCCCTGGAGGAGGAGCTGGTCAAGGACTGCGGGGGGCATGCTCTTCAGATCGGCTGGTCTGTCCCCCGACCAGATGGGGCCGAAACCCCATTCGTCCCTGGGCCGTGCGGTTCATGGACACCTGGTCGAAGGGCCGGGGCTGATCGGCCCGCCTGCCGGGCCGGGCCGCAGCGCTGACCGGCCGCGTCGCGCCAGCTCGGGGGCACGGCGCCACGGCCGCCATATCGTTGCGTGCTCAACGACCTTGGTGGTTCCGTGCCCTACTCCGACCTCTTCACGCCCTACGACCACGGCTCGCTCTCGGTTCCCCATCGCGTCGCGATGGCTCCGCTGACCCGCAACCGCGCCGTCGGCACGGTGCCGGCCGAGATCAATGCCGAGTACTACGCGCAGCGCGCGAGCGCGGCGATCCTCGTCACCGAGGGGACCCAGCCGACCGCGATCGGCCAGGGCTACCTCGACACCGCCGGCCTCCACACCGACGAGCAGCAGCACGGGTGGGCGCAGGTCGCGTCCGCGGTGGCCGCGGCCGGCGACGCGAAGCTCGTCATCCAGCTCATGCACTGCGGCCGGGTCGCGCATCCGTACTACACGAACGGCGAGACGCCGGTGGCGCCGTCGGCGGTGAAGCCGGACGGCGGCACGTGGACGCCTGACGGTCAGGCGGAGTTCGTCACGCCTCGCGCCCTGGAGACCGACGAGCTCGGCGCGCTCAAGGAGGACTTCGTGCAGGCCGCCCGCCGCGCGATCGCCGCGGGGGCCTACGGCGTCGAGCTGCATGCCGCGAACGGCTACCTCCTGCACCAGTTCCTCAGCGAGAACACCAACCAGCGCACCGACGGCTACGGCACCGACGTCGAGGGACGCATCCGGTTCGTCGTCGAGGTGGTCGAGGCCGTCGCCGGCGCGATCGGCGAGCGCCGCACGGCCATCCGCCTGTCGCCGGGGCACCCGTTCAACGACATCGCCGAGTCCGATCCGAAGGCGACCTGCGACGCCCTCCTCGCGAAGCTCGCCGAGCGCGACCTGCTCTACGTGCACGTGCTCGACACCGCACCGTACGTGGACTACGACCCGCTCGCCCAGGCGCGCGACCTCTACCCCGGCACGCTCATGCTCAACGAGGGCTTCTCGGAGGAGTTCGACGTGCAGGGCGCCAACGACCTCGTCGCCCAGGGCAAGGCCGACCTCATCGCGTACGGCCGCCGGTTCCTCGCCAACCCAGACCTCCCGCGCCGCCTCCAGGAGGGCGCGGACCTCAACGAGCCCGACGAGACGACCTTCTACTCGCGCGGCCCGAAGGGCTACACCGACTACCCGGCGCTCGACGGCGCACCGGTCGCCTAGCGACGAGCATCCGCGGTCACGGGGCGCACCACTCGGTGCGCCCGCCGCGACGGCCTACGCGGGCGCGCCGGCGAGTTCGTCGAGCTTGGCCAGCACGACCTCGTCGTGGGTCTTCGGCGACGCCTTCGGGATCACGAACTGCACGACGCCCTCGGGGTCGACGATGAAGGTCGACCGCTGCGCGCCCCAGTACGTCTTGCCGTACATCGACTTCTCGACCCACACGCCGTATTCGTCGCACACGGCGTGGTCCTCGTCGGCGAGGAGCGTGAAGTTCAGCGACTGCTTGTCGTGGAACTTCTTCACGGCCTTCACCGGGTCCGGCGAGATCCCGAACACGACCACGCCACGGGCGTCGTAGTCGGCCTGGTGGTCGCGGATCCCGCAGGCCTGCGTGGTGCAGCCCGGCGTGTCGGCCTTGGGGTAGAAGTAGACGACCCGCCACTGCCCGGCTGACGCCGACAGGGTCACGTCGGTGCCGTCGGCGTCCGGGAGGGTGAAGTCGGGGGCGGCCTGGCCGGCCTCGAGAAGCTCGCTCATGGTGCCCAGCCTACGGGGACTCCGGCCGCCCGGATCACGGTGCGCGGTCAGTGCTTCGGCGCCTTGAACGTCACCGTCGGCGTCGCGATGGTGGCCGTCCCCGACACGACCGTGAGCTTCGGCGCGACCGTCTTGTACTTCGTGAGGAGCGACCTGCCGGTGGCGTTGAGCGTCACCGACAGCGACCGGCCGGCGCCCGCCGCGAGCGTGATCGATCCCGAGCCGACGACGACCGTCGCCGCCTTGGCCTTGGAGCGCTTGGGCGGCTTGCCGAGGCCCACGATCCTGCCTCCCTTGCGGGAGACGGTGAGCACCAGGCTGAGCCTGATCGCACAACCACCGGAGCCGGTGCACGTGAGCGGCACGGTGACCGTCTTGGCGGTCACCTTCAGCTTGCCGAGCTTGGCCACGCCGACCGCGGGAGCCGGGACGACCGGCAGCGGGGTCGGGGCGACCCCGAGCGGACTCGCCCCACCGGCCGGCGCATCGACGATCGAGAACGACGCCGGCGTCGCGGCACTGGCGCCGTGGGCGGCGGTGGCGGCGTAGGTGGCGGTCACCGCGTACGACCCGGTCGCCGCGGGCGAGAACCCGAGCGTGCACGTCGCCGCGCCACTGCCGGCCGCCTCCAGCGTGCAGGTCGACCCGCTCCCGAAGCTGCCGGTCGCCGGAGTCGCGGCGAAGGTCACCGTTCCGGTCGGCGTGCTCCTGCCGGCGCCGGCCGCATCCGTCACGGTCACCGTGCACGGGACAGAGCCGCCGACGGTCGCCGACCCGCCAGCGCAAACGACCGCGCTGGTCGTCGGATTCGCGGCCGAGATCCTCGCCGGCGTGGCGCTGCGTGCGTAGTCCTGCGCCCGGGCGACGTTGGCCGTCGACGAGGTCGTCGCCTTCGTCACGGTGGCCTGGTCGCTCGCGAGGCTCGTGAACACGGACGCCTGGCCGGTGACGAGCGCATTGTCGGCGAGGAGCACCTGCACGATCGCCGCGATGTCGTCGTTGCCGGCCTGCGCCGCCGCGGCGGCCCTCGTCACCGCGGCCTGGCTGGCCGAGAGGACGTTCGGGTCGTTCGCGTACTGCGCGGGCGTGAACGCCAGCACGGTGGCGGCGAGGCCGGTGGTCGCGTCCCGCACGGCCGTGATCTGCGTCTGCAGGTCGGCGAGC
>JAVHXX010000294.1 GCA_031119595.1 Patulibacter sp.
GCCGTAGGCCGCGTTCTCGCGGACCGTCTTGTGCGGCAGCAGCGCGAAGTGCTGGAACACCATGCTGATCTTGCGGTTGCGGAGCTCGCGCAGCTCGGCGGCGCCGATCGTCGACAGGTCCTGCCCGTCGACGGTGACCGTGCCGCCGGTCGGCTCGTTGAGCCCGTTGAGCATGCGCAGCACGGTCGACTTGCCCGAACCCGACAGGCCCATGAGCATGTAGAGCTCGCCGCGCTTGATCGACACGGACACGTCCTGCACGCCGACCGTCAGGCCGGTCTCCGCGTGGATCTCCTGGCGGGTCTTGCCACCGGCGAGCAGCGGGAGCGCCCGCTGCGGCCGCTTGCCGTAGACCTTCGAGACGTTGCGGGCTTCGATCAGCTCACCCATTGGTCGATCTCCGTCTTGTGGGCGTCGACCCACTGCTGGGCGACGTCGGCGGGCTGCTGCTTCTTCGCATCGACCTGCTCGAGGAGCCCCTCGATGTCGGCCAGCGGGATCTTCACCTTCGACAGCGCCGCGTAGAACTCCGGCGCCTTGGTCTTGAGGTCGTTGTTGACCGCGATCCACGCCGCGAGGGTCGGGATGGCGGACTTGTCGTCGGTCTTGAAGGAGGTCGCCGGGTTGTACGGGTTCGGCTCCTTGAGCTGGACGACGTCGTACTTCTTGAAGAGCCAGTGCGGGTGGTAGAAGTAGAAGAGGATCGGCTGCTTCTTCGCGAACGCCCGCCCGACCTGCGCGATCAGCGCGGCCTCGCTGGAGTTGCTCTGCTTGTAGTCGAGCCCGTACGCCTTGATGCGCTTCTTGTTCTGCTGGCTCGTGACCCAGCCCGGATCCGAGTCGTACAGGGTGCCGTCGAAGACGCTCTTGTACTGGTTGAGCTGGTCGATGCTCGTGAGGCCGGCCGCCGGAGCGCCCGCGCCCTCGACCGCGTAGCGCGGGACGAACCAGCCCTGGGTCGCACCGCCGTAGGTCTCGCTGACGAGGCTCGTCGTCGCCTTCGCCTTGTCGGCGAAGTCCTGCTGGTTCGGGAGGTTGACCTCGGTGAGGAGGTCGAGGTCGCCGCGGCCGAGGCCGACCCAGCCCGGCGCCGGGTCGACCGGCGTGACCTTCACGGACTTCACCCCCAGATCGGGGTGTGCCTTGGCGATGTCGGCGAGGATGTTCGTCTCGACCGCGGCGGCGGTCCAGGAGAACTGGCCCACCTTCAGCTCGATGCCGCCCGTCGATGCAGAGCCCTTCGCGGAGTCGGTGTCGGAGCTGCCGCAGCCGGCGACACCCAGGGCGAGGGTGGCGGTGAGGGCAACCGGAGCGGCGATTCGCCGCCACGAGAGGGTAGACATTGCGTTCAGGTACTCCTGCATTCGAGCGTTGCGCATGGTGCGAGGCGGCGAATATAGTGCAACTCGCGCGCCAAACGCAATCAAGTCGACCCACTTTGATCCCTTGACCCAACTCCCCGACGAAACCAGCCCGCTCCACGTGGCCGACCCTGCCCCCACCGGCGCGGCCGAACCCACCGGCGGCACCGGGCTGATCCAGAGCGTCGACCGCGCGGCGCGCATCCTGCTCGCGTTCGCCGCCCCCGAGCAGCAGCTCACGGTCGGCGAGCTCGCCCGCATGCTCGGCGTCCACAAGAGCACCGCCTCGCGGCTCGTCGGCACCCTCCTCGCGCACGGGCTGCTGGCCCGCGGCGAAGGCGGCCACGACGAGCTCCGCCTCGGGCCGGAGATCGCCCGGCTCGGCCGCTTCGCCTCGGCGGGCCGTGACCTGGTGGAGCTCTCCCGTGCGGCGATGGAGGAGCTCTCCGCCGACACCGGTGAGGGCGCGACCCTCGCCATCGCCGAGGGCCAGGTCGCGGTGACGATCGCGCAGAGCGCCAGCACGTACGTCATCGGCGCGCAGCCGTGGGTCGGCCTGCGCACCCCGCTCCACGCCACCTCCGACGGCAAGGTGATGCTCGCCTTCGGCGCGGCCTCCCTCGACGACCCCGCGCACCTCGAACGGGTCACCGAGACCACGATCGTCGACCCGACCCGGATGGAGGTCGAGCTCGACGAGATCCGCCAGCGTGGTTGGGGCACGTCCGGCGGCGAACTCGAACTCGGGCTCCACGGCGTGGCGGCGCCGATCTTCGACGCGACCGGAGCGTGCTGCGCCGCCGTCTGCATCTCCGGCCCGAGCTACCGCATCACCGAAGCCGAGATCGACCGACTCGGCGCGCTCGTGCGGCGCGCCGCAGATCGCATCTCCGCCGCGATCGCCGTCGAGGCCACGCGCGCCCACGTCGTCCCCGTCCCCACCCCGAGCCAGGTCGCCCAGTGAGCCCGCAGAGCCCGAACATCCTCGTGATCCAAGCCGACCAGCTGGCCGCAGGCGCCCTCACGGCCTACGGCAACTCCACGGTGAAGGCGCCGCACATCCACCGCCTCGCCCTCGACGGCGCCGTGTTCGGCCGGGCGTACTGCAACGCCCCGCTCTGCGCTCCGTCGCGGGCTTCGATGATGACCGGCGAACTGCCCTCGACGATCGAGGCGTACGACAACGCCGCCGAGTTCCCGTCGTCGATCCCAACCTTCGCGCACCACCTGCGGGCGCGGGGCTATCGCACCGCGCTCGCCGGTCGGATGCACTTCATCGGCCCGGACCAGCTCCACGGTTTCGAGGAGCGCCTCACCACCGACGTGTACCCCGCCGACCTCGGCATGGTGCCCGACTGGTCCCTCGCCGACGACGAGCGCCTCGCCTGGTACCACGACTCCGGCAGCGTGCGCGAGGCCGGCGTGAGCGCTGCGACCCTCCAGCGCGACTACGACGACGAGGTCCTCTTCCGGACCCTGCGTCACCTCACCGACCTCGCGCGGCGGCCCGCCGACGACCCCTTCCTGCTCGTGGCGTCGTTCATCCATCCGCACGATCCGTACGAAGCCCCGCAGGAGCACTGGGATCGCTACGACGACGTCGAGATCGACCTCCCGCGCGTCGGCGCGATCCGCGGCGCCGATGCCGACCCGCACAGCCGCCGCCTGCTCGCGATGTCCGAGCTCGACGATGACGCGGTCGTCGACGAGGCCGTGGTCCGCCGGGCACGCCGCGCCTACTACGCCTCGGTGAGCTACCTCGACGACCAGATCGGCCAGATCGTGGCCAAGCTCGACGACCTCGGCCTCCGCGAGAACACCGTGATCGTGCTGACCTCCGACCACGGCGACATGCTCGGCGAGCGCGGCCTCTGGTACAAGATGGCCCCCTTCGAGGGCTCGGCGCGGGTCCCGCTGATCGTCAACGCACCCGGGATCGTCGAGCCGGGACGCATCCATCAGACGGTGTCACTCGTCGACCTCCTCCCCACGCTCGTCGACGTCGCCGAGGGCGGCCTCGACGACCGGGTCGAGGAGCGCCCGCCCGTGCCGGTGACGCGCAGCGCGGCGCTCGACGCGCCGAACCCGTACGGCGCCGGGCGCAGCCTCGTCGACCTGCTTCTCGGCGGCACCTGGCCGGGCCCCGGCCGCGCGGTGATCGAGTACCTGGCCGAGGGCGTGCGCGCCCCGCATCTCACCTACGTGCGCGGCAACTTCAAGCTCGTCCACTGCCCGGGCGATCCGGACCTCCTCTACGACCTCGACGCCGACCCCGACGAACTCCAGGACCTCTCCACCGACCCGGCCCACGCCGCGCTCGCCGCCGAGTTGCGGGCCGAACTCCTCCAGGGCCGCGACCTCGACGATCTCGCGCGCCGGGTCGTGGCCAGCCAGCGCCGCCGGAGGATCGTGCGAGAGGCCCTCGACCTCGGGATCCAGACCTCGTGGGACCACGTCCCCGCGGACCGCTCCGACCAGCGCTACGTGCGCGGCGACTTCTGGTCGGCGATCGACCGGGGACGGGTGGCGCAGCGCGAGCCGCGTAGGCCATCGCACACATAGTGTGTATTGACGACTGGATTACTCTGGTTTAGACTCCGTCGCGGTCACGAGTGCCAGCGCGAAGCCCCGGCTTGCTGGCCGGCAACCCTCCAACCGCGGTGGGGTGCCCCGGGTGAGGACCAGGCCGCGTCGCCCGCGAAGGAAGGGCGGCGTCCGCAAGCGCGGACCCAGACCACCTGGGTCCCGACCCCCACGGGAGACAGACATGAGCCTCACCACCGCTGCCGCCACCCGCGACGATCTCGCGCTCACCGGCGACCAGGGCGACCACACCGCGACGATCCACGCGGACGCCCCCTCCACCACCGCCGCGCTTCCACCCTCCGGCGGCGCCTCGGTCGACCCCGAGCAGCCGCTCGTGCCGGTCGTCGGCGGCGACCTGCGGGTGCCGCTGCTCGGCGGCGGCCAGACCCGCTACGTGAACCTCGACTACGCGGCGACGGCCCCGGCCGCCGAGGCGGTCGCTGCGCGCGTCGCCCACGTCTTGCCGTTCGCCGGCAGCGTGCACCGCGGCGCCGGCCTGCCGTCGCAGGCGAGCAGCGCGCTGTACGAGGCCGCCCGTGCGGCCGTGGGCCGCGCCCTCGGCGTTCGGCCGGGCGACCACGTGGTCTTCACGCGCAACACCACCGACTCGACGAATCTGCTCGCGAGCGCGGTGCCCGCCGGCGCCGGCGACGTCGTCGCCCACGACATCGAGCACCACGCGAACCTGCTCCCGTGGCAGCGCGCGGCCGGTCTGCGTTGCGTGGAGCACGCCCCGACCGTGCTCGAGACGCTCGCCCGCCTCCGTGACGCGGTCCGCGCGCAGCCGACGGCCCTGGTCGCCGTGACCGGCGCGTCGAACGTGACCGGGGAGCTCCTGCCGATCCCGGCGATCGCCGAGATCGCGCACGACGCCGGCGCACGGCTCTTCGTCGACGCGGCCCAGCTCGCCCCGCACCGCGCGATCGACCTCGTCGCGCTCGGCGCCGACTACCTCGCGCTCTCCGGCCACAAGCTCTACGCGCCGTACGGCAGCGGCGTGCTCGTCGGCCGCGGCGACTGGCTCGACGCCGCCGACCCGTATCTCGCCGGTGGTGGCGCCGTCCGTGAGGTCAAGGTCGACGAGACCCTCTGGGCCGATGGCCCGAAGCGCCACGAGGCGGGCACCCCGAACCTCGCCGGGGCCGTCGCGATCGCCGCAGCCTTCGAGGTGCTCGTTACCGCCGAAGGCCGCGAGGAGCACGAGCGCGCGCTGCGCGAACGCGTTCTCGACGGCATCAAGGACCTGCCGGGCATCCGCACCCTGCGCATCTGGGACGACAGCGCCGACGCCATCGGCGTGGTCACGTTCACGGTCGACGGGTTCGCCGCCGGGCACGTCGGCGCGTACCTGTCGGCGGAGCACGGCATCGGCGTCCGCGACGGTCGGTTCTGCGCGCACCCGCTCCTGGCCCGCTTCGGTCTGGAGCGCGGCGCCCTGCGCGCGAGCTTCGGCCTCGGCTCCCGCCTCGAGGACGCCGACCGTCTCGTCGCCGCTCTCACGCAGCTCGCCCACCACGGCCCGACCTTCGCCTACTGCGACGGCCCCACCGGGTGGGTGCCCCTCGACGAGACCCGCGACATCGCCGCATGGATCGGCCTCGATCTCGGAGACACCGCCGCCGCCCGCGGCGCCGCACCCTGCAGCTTCGGCTGAGGACAACGGGGCGGCGCGCGGCAAGCGGCGAGTCCCACCCGCGCCCCGTCCCTAGGGAGACCATGCCGCGCAACGGCGCAGGTCAACCACCCGCGCCCCGTCCCTAGGGAGACCATGCCGCGCAACGGCGCGGAGCAACCCTCCCCCGCCCGGGCCTAGAAAGAACCCCGCGCCTTCCGAGGGGCCGCGGCCCGGTGGGGCCCACGTCCCTGCACCCCGGCCCCGCGGTCAGGGCCGGGTGGTGGGGGTCTCCCACGCAACGACCGTTCGAGCGGAAGGCGCCACAAG
>JAVHXX010000295.1 GCA_031119595.1 Patulibacter sp.
CCGCATCGTCCCGCACCCGGATCGCGGCTCGGGCCGGCTCGCCGCCCCCGCCCGCACCGCCGAGCGTCGGTGGCGTCGCATGCCCCGCGAGACGCTCACTCCAGAAGGCGCGGTCTGCGGCGTGGTCGTCGCCCCCGTCGTACGCGGCGTCGACGGCGAGCAGCGACTCGAGCGGGCTCAGGGCGAGCGGCGGCTCGTCGGCGCCCGTGACCGCGGCGGTGTACCGGTCGGCGACGCGGCGGATGAGCAGTGCGGTCGCGTAGGCGTCGGTGGCGATGTGGTGGATGCGCAGGTACCAGGTCCACGTGTCGTCGCCGGTGCGCAGCAGCGCGGCGTGGAAGAGGCGGTCCGTCGCGAGGTCGATCGGGGTTCGGAGGTCGCGGGCCATGCGGGCGTCGGCGGCGGCCGCCGGGTCGCTCTCGGCGCGCAGGTCGACGCGCTCGAGCGGCCAGTCACGCTCGGGGCGCAGTGCCTGGCGTGGGCCGTCGGCGGTGTCGAGGAACCGCGCGTGCAGCGCCTCGGCGCCGTCCAGGACCGTGCGGATCGCGTGGGCGAGGCGGTCGACCTCGACCGGGCCGCGGAGCTCGATCGCGTCCGCGGTGTGGAACCGCGCGCTCTCCGGCGCGAGCGTCTGCGCCATCCACACGCCGCGCTGCGCGCCGGTCAGCGGCCGCAGGTCGGCGCCGCCGCCCACCATCACCGCACCGCGGGCGCGGCGGCGCGGGCGAGCAGCGCGGCCCAGGCGGCGATCGTCGGCTCCTCGGCGAGCTCCTCGAACGACACGGCGAAGCCGGCCTGCTGCCACTCCGCGATGACGCCCATGAGCTTGATCGAGTCGATGCCCGCATCGGCGAGGTCGTCCTCGTCGCCGAGGTCGTCGAGCGACTCCTCGGTGAGGTCGGCCAGGCGCGCGCGGACGGCCGCCGGGGTCATGGTCCCGGCGGCGCTTCCGGTCGCGCGGATCACGGTCGGCTCGCCGTCCGCGGCGGCTGCGCCCGAGCCCACGGCCGCGGTGACCGTAGCCGCCGCCACCGCACCGCCGCCGAGCTGCGCGAGCGCGCCCTCGGTCGTCACCGTCACGCCACAGCGGCGCGCGGCCCAGGAGATCGCCATGTCGTGGTCGGCGCGGGTGAAGTCGGCGACGCCGTCGATCACGAAGAACGGCTGGATCTCCTCCATGAACGCCTGCGCCGCGGTCATGAGGCACCCGATGTGGGCGTAGATGCCGGTCACGATCAGCTGGTCGCGGCCGTCGGCGCGGAGCTGCTCGAGGAGGTCGGTCTTCACGAACGCGCTGTATCGCCATTTCGTGAGGTGCGTGTCGCCTGGGGCCGGAGCGAGCTCGTCGATGATGTCGGCCTCGCCGGGACCGTCGCCGATGCCGTCGCCCCACCAGTCCTGGAGCAGGCCGCGCTGGTCGAGGGTCTGGCTGGCCGGCTGGGCGCTGTAGATCACCGGGATGCCGAGCGCGCGAGCCTGCTCGGTGAGCGCGCGGATGTTCGCGATGAGCGCGGGGATCGGCTCCGCGGTGCGGTCGTACGCGTTCACGAAGTACTGTTGCATGTCGTGGACGAGCAGCGCGGCGCGGCCCGGTTCGAGGGTCCACGCGACGCGCCCACCCGCCGGGAGGTCCGCGGCGGTTGGCATGGAGTACGGCTGGATGGTCGGAAGGGCCATGACGGGCTCCTTGTGGATCAGCGACGGACGTCGGGTTCGGGGTGGGCCGGCTCGCCCGCGGGCGCGAGCAGCTGGGCGGTCAGCAGGGCGCGAAGGTCGCGGCGGCTGACCTTGCCCACCCCGGTCGTGGGAAAGGCGTCGACGAACGCGACGCGGTCGGGGACCTTGAACGCGGCGACGCCGCGCTCGCGCACGAACCGCCGCACGCTCGCGGCGGTCGGCGGGGCGCCGCGGGTGAGCAGCACCGCGCAGGTGCGCTCGCCCAGCTGCGGATCGGGCAGCCCGATCACGCACGCGTCGACCACGTCCGGGTGCGCGAGGAGATGGTGCTCGACCTCGCCGGGCGCGACCTTCTCGCCGCCGCGGTTGATCTGTTCCTTCGCGCGGCCGACGACCGTGAGATGCCCGGACGGGGTCTGCTCGACGAGGTCGCCGGTGACGTAGAAGCCGTCGTCGGTGAAGGCGGTCGCATTGTGCTCGGGCGCCCGGTAGTAGCCGCGGATCGTGTACGGACCACGCGTCTGGAGCGCCCCGGCCTCACCTGGTGCCACCGGCTGGCCGGCCTCGTCGACCACGCGCACCTCGTCGCCCGGCGACATCGGCCGGCCCTGCGTCCGGAACGTGACCTCGGGCGAGTCCTCGGGCCGCGTGTAGTTCACGAGGCCCTCGGCCATCCCGAACACCTGCTGCAGTCGAGCGCCGAAGGCGGGCTCGATCCGCGCGGCGACGTCCGCGTCGAGCTTCGCCCCGCCGACCTGCAGGAGCTCCAGCGACGACGTGTCCCAGGTCCCGCCGGACAGCGCGTCGAGCCACGCGAGGGCGAGCGGCGGCACGATCCCGGTGACGGTGATCCGCTCGGCGGCGATGAGGTCGAGCGCGGTGCGCGGGTCCGGGCTCGGGCACATCACGACCGTGCCGCCGGCCCACAGCGTGCCGAGCGTGCCCGGCGAACTGAGCGGGAAGTTGTGGGCGGCCGGGAGCGCGCAGAGGTAGCGGGTCTGCGGCCCGAACCCGCACACCTCGGCGCTCACCTGCACCGAGTAGCGGTAGTCGTCGTGGGTGCGCGGGATGAGCTTCGACAGGCCGGTCGTGCCGCCGCTCAGCTGGAGCAGGGCGAGGTCGGGGCCATTCGGGAGCCAGTGGGCATCGGGGTCGAGCCCGTCGCCACGGAGGTCGTCGAGGGCGCGCTGCCCCGGGCGCGGTGCGGGGTCGTCGACGATCACCTCGCGCAGGAACGGCGCCCCGGCCTGCACCTCCTCCGCGAGCGCGGCGTGGTCGCAGCCCGCGCGGCGGCCGGTCGTGATGAGGGCGACGGCCTCGCTGTGCCGGGCGAAGTGCAGGAGCTCGCTCGACCGGTGCGCCGGGAGCGCCATCACGGGCACGGCGCCGCGGCGCAGACAACCGAGCAGCACCTCCAGGAAGACCGGCTCGTTCGGGAGCTGCACGACGACGCGGTCGCCGCGGCGCACGCCGAGCCGGGCCAGGCCGCCCGCGAGCTCGTCGGCGCGGCGGTCGAGCTCGTCGTAGGTCCAGCGCTGGCCGCCGCCGACGACCGCCTCGCGGCCGCCGTGCTCGAGCGCGCGCGTGCGCAGCATCTGCCCGAAGGTCTCGCCGGTCCAGTAGCCGGCGTCGCGGTAGCCGGCGGCGACGTCGACGGGCCAGGTCGGCACCTCGGGCGACCCGACCACGTCGATCGACGGGCGAGGCCCGAGCGCCGCCGCGAACTCATCGCGGCGCACCGGCGCCGCCGCGTCGTCGCGGGCGCTCATCGAGCGAACTCCGGCTCGGCGTCGATGCCCATCGCGCGCAGCAGGGTGCCGGCCTTCGCGGCGGTCTCGGCGAGCTCGGCCTGCGGGTCGGAGTCGGCCATGATCCCCGCGCCGGCGTACACGCGCACGTCGCGGCCCTCGACCTGCGCGCACCGGATCGTCACGGCCCAGTCGCCGTCGCCGGCGGCGTCGGTCCAGCCGACGAGGCCGGTGTAGAAGTCGCGGTCGTAGGGCTCCAGACGACCGATCGCCGCGCGGGCCGCGTCGCTCGGCGTGCCGCAGATCGCGGGGGTCGGATGGAGCGCGAGCGCCACGTGCAGCGAGGTGAGGTCGGGGTCGCGGAGGGAGCCGCTGATCTCGGTGCCGAGGTGCCACATCGTGCTCGTGCGCACGAGCGTCGGGCGGGCGGGGAGCGTGAGCTCGGCGCAGAGGGGGGCGAGCGCGTCGCCGATCGCCTCGACCACGACGGCGTGCTCGCCGAGGTCCTTCGCGGACGCCTGGAGCGCCGCGGCGCGGCGGGCATCCTCGGTCGGATCCGGGTGGCGCGGCAGCGATCCGGCGAGCGGATTCGTGAGCACGCGCGCGCCGCGACGCCGTAGGAGCAGCTCGGGGCTCGCACCGACGAGCGTGCGGGTGGCGCGCGCCGGGTAGCCGTCGCGTGCGCGGCCCATCGCCCGCGACAGGTCGATCGCGAAGGCGTACGCCGACGGTTCGCCGGCCAGCAGCCGTGCGAGCAGCACCGCCGGGTCGACCTCGGCCGCCGCGGTGAGCTGGAGCGCGCGTGAGAGCACGACCTTGCGCAGGTCGCCGCGCTGCAGCTCCTCGATCGCCCGCTCGACGCTACGCACGAACACGTCGTGGGCGGTGACCGGTTCGAGCGAGAACGCCGCCGTCGCCTGGCCGTCGTCGTCGACCGGCCGCAGGTGGGTGCCGAGTCGCGGGGCGCGCGGGTCGGCCGGGCCGCCGCTCGCGGCGTCGGTCCGGACGTCACCGGCGAGCACGGGAGCCGGGGGCGCGATGAGGTCGGCGGTCCGGCCGCGGCGCGTGCGCGCCGGCACCACGATCCGGGCCGGGAGGTCCTCGTCGAAGGGCAGCGCGCCGATCGCGACCGGATCCGGGTGGCCGGAGCGGCGGGCATCGTCGAGGAGCCCGGCGACCCGGTCGGCGCGGGAGTCGTCCGTGGCCCACGCCGGCAGGACCGCCGCGACGCCCTCGCCGAGCAGCGCCGTGCCGCCCGGCGACGCGAAGAAGCTGCTCGATCCGGGCTGGTAGTGCGCGAGCAGGTCGCCCTCGGCGGGGCGATCGGAGGTGAGGGTGGCGGTGGAGGTCATGGCGTGCGGGGGATCAGGCCGGACGGTGGACTCAGGCGCCGAGGGTGGCGCCGCCGTCGACGCGGAGGTCGTGCAGGGCGATGTGGCGGGCGCGGTCGGAGAGGAGGAAGCAGACGGCCTCGGCGATGTCCTGCGGCTGCGCGATGCGGCCGAGCGGCACGCCGGGCCAGAACGCCTCGGGCGTGCCAGCGATGACGCGGCGCTCGAGGGCCGCGGTGGCGGTCTCCGGGGCCGGTGGCGCGGCGACGGTGCCGTCGTCCTCGACCGGGACCGGCGTGAGCGGCCGCGGGGTCGGCTCCTCCCACGCGCCGCGGAGCATCGGCGTATCGGTCGAACCGGGGGAGACGACGTTGCAGCGGATGCCGAGCGGTGCGACCTCGATCCCGAGCGACAGCGTGTACTGCTTCGCCGCGGCCTTGCTCGCCGCATAGGCGGAGAGGCCGTCGCGGGCCACGGCCGCGGCGTTCGATCCGATCGTGACCACGGCGCCACGCTGGCGGACCGCCATGCGGCGCGTGACGGCCCGGGACATCCGCATCACCCCGCCGACGTTCGTCGCGTGGACCGTCGCCCAGTCGTCGTCGGTCTGCGACATCGCCGAGCCCGACCGGATCACCCCGGCGCCGTTCACGAGGCCGCTGATCGGGCCGATCTCCGCCTCGACCCAGTCGACGAGCGCGTCGACCTCCGCGGTGTCGGTGAGGTCGACCGGACGCACGTGCAGCGCCGCGCCGGGACGCGTCGCCTCCTGCTCGGCGACGAGGGCGGTGAGGCCCGCCGCGTCACGGTCCACGGCGATGACGATGACGCCGTCGGCGAGGAGGGTGTCGACGATCGCGCGGCCGATCCCGCCGGCGGCGCCGGTCACGACGACCAGGGCGGGCGGGTGGAAGGGGTGGTGGTCCTGCGAGGTGGGAATGGCTCTGACCTGACCGGGAACGTCATCGGTGCGCCGCGGGTGGTCGGCGCGCCCTCATCGGATCGAAATAAGGGCGCCCTTACCCTTGCACATTAGGTTGGCCTAATGCCGTGTGGCGCGCGGGCAGGCCGGCGGCGTGGGCGCTCCGCCGCCGCCCGCCGCGTCGCGGTCGGTGCGGCCGCGCGGCAC
>JAVHXX010000296.1 GCA_031119595.1 Patulibacter sp.
GCGCGATCTCTCGCTCAGCGCTGGTGGTTGCCACGCGTCTGAGGGACGGGGCCCCGGCGGCGGACCCTGTCCCCACGCCCCGGGCGTCCCGGTGGGGCGTGCGGCGCGCCCGTCAGCTCACGACGACCGTGATGCCACTCGTGAGGACCGCCGGGCAGTGGGTGGCCAGGGTGTGTTCCGGCTCGCGGGCCATCGTGGCCAGGAGATCGGTCGCGACCGTGAGGCCGTCGATGTTCGTGAGGACATCGAGCAGATCACCCGCGAGAGCGACGTCGCCCAGGCGCTTCGTGGGCTCCCCGCGGCTCGTGGCATAGGCCACACGACCCGTGGCCGTGAACCGGGTCGAGCCCGGACCGTGCGTGCGCACCCCGACGATCGCGCCGATCACCACGGCCTGGTCGGTCGGGCGCAGCAGGTCGTCGAGATCGACCGCGCCGCCGCCGTCGAGGACGAGGTTCCTCGGGAGCGCGCAATCGGCACCGCCACCGAGATCCGCCGCATGGCCGGTGGAGATCCCGCCGGCCTCGGTCGCCGAATCCGTGTCGTGCACGAGATCCGCGAGGTAGCCGTCGTCGATCAACCGCACCTCGCGCGCCGGCACACCTTCGACATCGATCGACCGCGCGAGGGTCCGCGGATGCTGCGGCGCATCGACGAGCGTCACGCCGGCGGGCGCCACCGGTGCGCCGTAGCGCCCGGTGAACGGGCTCGTCCCCGTGGCATGCGCGTGCCCCGTACACGCCACGCGCGCGAGAGCCTCCAGCAAGGGCGCGAGCGCCTCGGTCGCCAAGACCACCGGCAGATCCGACGGCAGCGCCCGCTGCCCCACCCGCTCGACGTCGATCGGCTGTGGCGTCGCCCGGTCGCCGATGAGCCACGACTGCAGGTCACCGACCGCCCGCGAACTCCCCTGGGCCGCCCCCGCCAGGAGGCCGTCGACATCGACCGCCGTGGCATCGAGGCGGGCTCCCGTGCGCGCGTCGAAGACGGCGTCGCCGCCGCTCGCCGCGACCGCCGACTCGACGACCTCGGCGCGGAGCGTCGCCGCCCGCGCGAGTCCCGGCTCGTACGCGATCGACTGCGCGGCCTCCCGGGCGACCCGCACCGCCGCCACCGGATCGAGCGCCGCCGACCCCGAATCGAACCCTCCGTGGACCGGCCCCGGAGCGACGTACGGCAGCGGCGCGAGATCCGTGTGCGACGCCGCAGCCTGGTCGTGCGCCGCCTCCGCGAGCTCGAGGAGCGCGTCGGTGTTCGTGGCGCCGTTGCACCGCGCCACCCCGATCCGGCCTGCGCCGTCGCGGACGAGCAGTCGCACGACGACGTCGTCGGTGCGGCGCGGCGGCGCGAGGGTCCCGTCGGGACCGCAGCGGACCAACAACTCGCGCCGCACGGACACGCTCGCGATCGCCTCCTCGCCACCGAGCTCCGCCGCGCGCCGCGCGAGATCGCCGAGGTCGATGGCCGCCATCCACCGGCACGTTACGGAGGCCCCCGGCGACCGCCCGTGGGCGCCCGCGAATCCAGGGTCTGCCCGGCGTAAGGAATCGCTGGGAACGCCGGGGCGCTCCCTCGGCGAACCCTGAGCCGGCACCCACACGGCTCTCAGGATGCGCGTCGATGGTGTGCTCGAGCCCGGTCGACACGCCGGGGCGACCCGATCCGCACTCCAAGGACCCTCGCATGCCCACACTCGCCACCAAGCCCGCCCTCGCGATCACCGCAGTCGCCGCGCTCGTCATGACCGCCAGCGGCGTCTCCGCTGCGGCCCGCGCCGCCGATGCGACCGCCGGCACCACGCCACCCGCACTGACCGCCGGCCCGCATCGCGGCGACGACACGACCCGCCTGACGGCCCTCGCGAAGAGCCTCGGCGTGAGCGTCTCCGACCTGCAGGCGGCGATGGAGGCCATCCGCGACGACTCCTCCGCACCGGACGTCACCACCGACGACGCCACCGAGGCGAAGACGATCGCCGACGCGCTCGGCGTCGACCAGTCCACGATCCAGAAGGTCCTCGACGCGCAGAAGCCGACGGCCCACGAGGGCATGCCCCGCGGCCCGCGGCCCGGCGGCGCACCGTCCGGCACGACCCCCTCCGGCACCACGCCCACGCCCCCGAGCACTTCGCCCTCAGGCACGACCCCTCCGGCTGGCGGCCCGGGCGGCCACGGCGGTGGCGGCCGTCCCGGTGGCGCCTCCGCCGAGGACACGACCCTGATCACCGCGATCGCGAACGCCACCGGAAAGGACCAGACCGCCGTGAAGGCCGCAGTCACGAAGGCAGATGCCGTCCGGGCCGCCGCCGAGCAGGCGCGCCAGACCGAGTTCGCCAAGAAGCTCGCGGCCGAACTGCACCTCGACCAGGACAAGGTCCTGACCGCCGTCGAGAACGCTCGCCCGGCGGTGCCGGCACGCGCCGCGCGCACGGGCACCTCGCAGAACGGCTGACCCCCGCACGGTCCTCCGGAAACGACCTGGGGCCCGCCACGCAACTGCGCGACGGGCCCCGGGTCGACCGGGCGGTGGTGGAGCGTCGCTAGCCGACGAGCACCGAGCCTGCCTTCACCGTGGCCGCGTTGCCCGCACCGTCGATCGAGAGGATCGACAGCGAGTAGCTGCCCTTCGCCAGCTTCTTCGTGGTCAGCGACCAGGTGCTCGTGCCCTTGGCGACGAGCGTCGTCGGGGCCAAGGACGTCGGCATCGCCTTGGAGAGCTTGCCGCTCGCCTGGACGTACCGGACCGTCTTGCCGCTGCGCCTCGCGAGCACCAGCTGGACCGTCTTCACGGTGCCCTTGGCGGAGCTGCAACCGGCGTCGACCGCGGTGCCCTTCACCGTGAGCTTGCCGCCCTTGACGGTCTTCTTCACCAGCTTGGCCACGGGAGCGGCCTCATCGGTGCAGGCCGTCGCCGTGGTGGCGACCTTCGCCGATGCACCGATCAGCACCGGACCGGGGTTCGACGGTGACGCGGCAGCCCGAGGGGTGTCCGCGATGACCGTCGCCGCCTCCGCCGACCCGGCGCGGGCCGTGAGGGCCGTCGGGCCGTCGACCGACTCCTGGAAGCGGATGTCGGCGAGCTGGATCGAGCCCGTCGCCGGGAACCCGGTGCCACCGAACACGAACGCGATCTTCCGGACGCTCGTGAGATCGAGTCCCTGCGCCGCGAAGTCCGCGAGCGGCACGCGCACCTGGTTCAGGATCACGTGCACGCGAGCGTTCGTGCTGCCGGTGGTCTGCTCGAGGGCCGTGCCGTAGTCACGGTCACCCGCGTGCACCGTGGCCACGTGGCCGGCGGCGTCGGTGAGCTGGATCGCGAAATCCTGCGTCGTCAGTGCCGGGTTCCACTGCGCGTCACCGCTCCGATCCGGGTTCCGGGTGTCGAAGTAGTTCACGCCGGCGCCGAGCGCCAGGGCCTTCTTGCCACTCAGGTCGCCGTCGGCGGCCGGGATGCGGGTCGAGAACTGCGCCGGAGCGCCCGTCGTGGAGACCGGGTCGTTCCAGGCGACCGACAGCTGGTTGCCGTAGGACTGGTTGACCGGGCCGCTCTCGCGGTTGCTCGACTGGCCACCGACCGCGAGGGCGTTCGGGAGCGGGCAGGACCGATCCGCCGTCGGGTAGCCCGTGATGCCGAGGTTCACCGGGGTGAACTGGTTCGGCTCCGGGTTGCACCAGTCGAGGCCGGTCGCGGTCGTCGCCGGCTTGGGGCTCACGCCACCGCCGTCGGTGTACGGGTTCGCGAACCCGCTCGACTGGATCGCGGTGCCGAGGGCACTGACGGTCGTCGGGTTGTCGGTATCGGGGGTGATGACGTCCTCACGCTCGGCGGGCGGCGCGAAGTAGCTCGTCTGCAGGTACTGGTTGCAGTCGATGCGCGTGCCCGAGGTGCTCGTCGGGCAGGCCGTCGCCGGCAGCTCGTTGTTGCCGGGCGTGTCGCTGAGTTCACCCGTCATGTACGGGTCGAACGCGGTCTCGTTGCCGACGTACCGGCGGAAGAACGCCGCCATCGTCGCGAGGCCGATGCGCTCCTGGTCGCCCATGAGCGCCGGGTCGCTGCTGAACGCCGTCGAACGCGAGTACGTGCCGAGGATCTCGGCGGCCGGGTTCGGCATCGTGCCGCCGTTGCCGTCGGAGACGCGGTTCGCCGGGGCGGCGATCACGCCCGTCTGCACGCCGCCCGAGAGCCGGATGCTGGTCGAGCTCGACGCGGCGGTCGGGCCGCACGCGGCGTCCGGGATGGGCAGGCTCGTCGAGGTCGTCGAGTCGTCCGCGTCCGCCGACCACACCGTGTTGAAGAAGTTGTGGTTGGCACCCAGCACGTACATCTGGATCTTCGGGAACGGGTCGCCGGGGTTCGCGTACTGGCTGCGCTCGTAGAGGCGCGCACCCTGCAGGTTGCTGACGTCACCGTCGCAGGCCGGCAGGATGGTCATGTACGCGGAGCCGTACGGTGCACGCCGCTCGTAGTCGACCGGGGCGACCGAGATCACGCCGGAGATGGTGTAGCGGCGGCCCGGCGCGGGACGCGTGCGGTTGTAGTCCATGAAGCTCGACACGGCGTCGCCGCCGCGCGAGTGGCCCATCAGACCGATGTGGCTCATGTCGAGCTTGCCGACGAGGCTGTCGCCGAGGTTGTGGTCGGCGTCGTCGGGCAGCGCTTCCTGGTTCGCCTGGTAGAAGGCGTCGAGCTGCGCGGCGATCATCAGGCGACGCTGGTGCATGCCCTTGGCGCCGTTGTCCTGGTAGTACATGAGCTGGTCCTGGTCGATCGACGCGACCGCGTAACCCCAGCTGGCGAGGTTGTTCGCGAGGTAGCCGTAGCCCAGGTCGTTGCGCTCGAAGATCGAGCAGTTCGGCGCCGAGCCGCCGGTGGGGACCGCCGGCGTGGGGTTGGTCGTGGCGATCTGGCAGCTGCCGTGGTTGCCGTGGACCAGCAGGATGAACGGCGCCGGCGTGGTGCGGTCCGCGGGGTAGTAGAGCGAGCCACGCACCTGGAGCGTGGCGGCGGCGCTCACGCCCGTGGCACCGGTGCCCGTGGAGCTCGGCTCCTGCAGGTTGACCGTGCCGGCCTTGTACTGCTGGACCTCCGTGACGGCGTACGGCCCGCGGGCCGTCGGGTCGGGGAGGTCGGCCGCCTGGGCGGCGCTCGCCGGGATGCTCGCGAGGGTGAGTGCCGCGAGGGCATACCTCGCGATTCTTCTGAGTCGTGGCGGGGTGGGGGCGGGGGTCACCGTATCTCCGTCGTCGTTGATTGCAGTGGCCGGTCCGGGGCGTGTGGAGACGCGGCTGGGCCGCGCCGTCGTCGGCGTCCGGGCACGGTTGCGCGGCGGCCACGAGGGCCGGTTTGCACCACTACCGCTGAGCGCATTTGGGGGGAATCTCAGGGGCTGCGGAAGCGTAGGCAGCGGAGTGGAACCTCCAGTTGGACGACCGTCCAAAGAATTTGTAAACCGATTTAGACAGCCGTCCCAAAAACCGGGCAGTGGTGCCTGGTTAGGTACCGGGGGCTGTCAGACGCCGTCCGTCCGAGCCTCCCCCCAAGGCTGTTCGTGACGAGCGCAAGCAGCGCATGTGCAGGGATTTCAACGTCCTGCGGATGCGCGTTCCCCCCATCCCACCAGCGAGCCGAGGTTCCCCCGCCCATGACTCCAACGCCCCTCAAACGCGCGCTGCGCCTGGCTGCCGCGGTGGCCGTGCTGCCGCTGATGCCGGCCGCCGCGCACGCCGCCACCTGGACCGTCGACGACGACGGTGCGCAGTGCCCGAACGCGTCCTTCTCGTCGATCCAGGCCGCCGTCAACGCGGCTGCTCCGCACGACACGATCGTCGTGTGTGCCGGCACCTACCGGGAGTCGTCCACCCCGACGAGCGGCACTTA
>JAVHXX010000297.1 GCA_031119595.1 Patulibacter sp.
CGCTGACGAACCCGAGAGAGGCCGGGAGCGCATCCGCGAACGACACGCCGCCGTGTGGCCCGAGATGCTCGACGCGCTCCGCGAGTCGGGCTGGACGAACTACTCGCTCTTCCTGCGTCCCGACGGCCTGCTCGTCGGCTACGTCGAGACGCCCGACTACGAGGCGGCCCAGGCCGCGATGGCGAAGACCGAGGTCAACGCCCGCTGGCAGGCCGAGATGGCCGACTTCATGACGCTCCCCGAGGGCGCCCGTCCGGACACCGGTTCGCTCCGGCTCGAGGAGGTCTTCCACCTTGCCTAGCCAGCACCCGACCTACGCGGCGATCGACTTCGGCGCCTCCTCCGGCCGCGTCCTCACGGGCACGATCGTCGGCGGTCAGGTCGACCTCACCGAGCACCACCGCTTCGCGAACACGCCCGTGCGGCTGCCCGGCGGGCTCCACTGGAACCTGCTGAACCTCTTCTCCGAGTCCGTCGGCGCGCTGCGTGGCATGCACCACCTGCGTGGCATCGGCGTCGACACGTGGGCCGTCGACTACGGCCTCCTCGACGCCCGCCACGAGCTGCTCGGGCTGCCCTTCCACTACCGCGACGGGCGCAGCGACGCGCTCGTGGGCGAGGCGTTCGACCGCGTGTCGCGCGCCGAGCAATACGCGATCGCAGGGATCCAGACCCTGCCCTTCAACACGATCTTCCAGCTGCTCGCCGACCAGGACGGCCCAGCGCTGAGCGCGGCGACGCGGCTCGCGATGGTGCCCGATCTCATCGGCCTGTGGCTCACCGGCGAGCTCGCGAACGAGCGCACGAACGCATCGACCACGGGACTGCTCGATGCGAGGACGGGAGACTGGTCGGAGGGCCTCATTCAACGCATCGGTCTCCCGACGCAGCTCTTCACGGAGCTCGTCGATCCCGGACACCGGCTCGGCCCGACGCTTCCACATCTGGACGTCGGGTCGGTGCCGGTCTACACGGTCGCCAGCCACGACACCGCCTCGGCGTTCGTCGGCGCACCGATCGTGGACGACCACTGCGCCGTGCTCTCCTCGGGCACGTGGTCGCTGCTCGGCCTCGAGCTGCCGGCGCCCGTGCTCACGGAGGCGGCGCAGGCCGCCGACCTCACGAACGAGCGCGGCATCGACGGCACCACGCGGCTCCTGAAGAACGTGATGGGCCTCTGGCTCGAGCAGGAATGCTCGCGCACCTGGGGCATCGGCCACGCCGAGCTCTTCGCCCTCGCGACGCAGTCGACGGTCGAGGCACCGCTCTTCGACCCGGACCGCCCCGAGTTCCTGCAGCCCGGCGACATGCCGCGGCGCATCGCCGAGGCGTGCGTCGATGCCGGCCAGGCCGCGCCCGAGGGCGCCGGCGGCACGGTGCGCAGCATCCTCACCTCGCTCGCCTGCAAGTACCGCTACGTGCTCGAGCTGCTCGAGCAGGTCAGCGGCCGCGAGATCCGCCGGATCCACGTGATCGGTGGCGGCTCGCAGGTCGCGCTGCTCTGCCGGCTCACCGCGGACATCACCGGCCGCGAGGTCCTCGCCGGCCCGGTCGAGGCGACGGCCATCGGCAACGTCCTCGTGCAGGCCCGCGCCGACGGCGAGCTCGGCTCCCTCGCGGACATCCGCGCCGTCGCCGCAGCCTCGGCCCACCCCGAGCACTTCGAACCTTCCGCCGATCAGGCGGCTTCCGAATCCACCTACCAGCGCTTCCTCGCGGTGACCGGGCTCTCGCAGCCCGCCCTCGCGTAGGCGCCCGTCAAGGAGACCCTTCCGTGTCCTCTGCTCCAGAGCCCTTCGATCCCTTCGCCGCCCGCCTCACCGAGGCCGGCATCGACGTCGCCGCCGCCCGCGCGGCGCTCGCGGCGCTGGTCGTGGAGACCCCGTCCTGGGGCTACGGGGACTCGGGCACGCGCTTCGCCGTGTTCCAGCAGCCCGGCAGGCCACGCTCGGTCGAGGAGCGCATCGACGACGCCGCCGAGGTCCACCGCCTCACCGGCACCGCGGGCGCCGTCGCCCTGCACTTCCCGTGGGACCAGGTCCCGGACTACCCGACGCTGCGCGCGCACATCGAGAGCCGCGGCCTCACCGTCGGCGCGGTCAACCCGAACCTCTTCCAGGACCCGGACTACAAGCTCGGCTCCATCACCAACCCGGACCCGGGCGTCCGCCGCAAGGCCCTCGACCACCTCCTCGACTGCCTCGAGATCGCCACCTCGCTCGGCTCCACGGCGCAGTCGCTGTGGTTCGCCGACGGCACGAACTACGCGGGCCAGGACGACCTCCGCGGCCGTCGCAAGCGCATGTACGACGCGCTCGGCGAGCTCTACGACGCCCTCCCGGACGACCAGCAGCTGCTCGTCGAATACAAGTTCTTCGAGCCGGCGTTCTACGCGACCGACCTCGCGGACTGGGGCTCGGCGCTCCTCACCTGCCAGAAGCTCGGCCCGCGCGCGAAGGTGCTCGTCGACCTCGGGCACCACGCCCAGGGCGTGAACGTCGAACAGATCGTCGGGATCCTCCAGGACGAGAACCGTCTCGGCGGGTTCCACTTCAACAACCGCAAGTACGCCGACGACGACCTGATCGTCGGCTCGGTCAACCCGTTCGAGCTGTTCCTGATCTTCGTCGAGCTCGCGGCCACCGGTGCACCGCTGCCGCGCCTCACGATCGACCAGTCGCACAACATCGAGGGCAAGGTCGAGGCGATGGTGCTGTCCGTGGTGAACCTCCAGGAGGCCTACGCCAAGGCCCTCCTGGTCGACCGGACCGCGCTCGCGCAGGCCCAGCTGGCGGGCGACGTCCTCGCCGGCCACAAGGTGCTGCTCGACGCCTACAACACCGATGTCCGCGCGCTCACCGCGCAGGTCCGCCAGGACCTCGGCGCCGCCGCGGACCCCGTCGCCGCCCTGCGCGAGAGCGACTACCTGAAGAACAACGAAGCAAGCCGCGGGGCGACGAGCGCCGTCGCCGGAGGATGGGCACGATGACCACGAAGACGACCCCGATCGTTGACCAGGTCGAGGACCGCTGGCCGGACGCCGGCATCCCGGCCGACACCCTGGGGCAGCTCGTGCTGGCCTCGAACCTGCTCGGCGCCGACCGCCGCGTCGCGAACTTCGGCGGCGGCAACACGTCCGCGAAGGGCACCGCCGTCGACCACCTCGGCCGCGAGCAGCGCGTCATGTGGGTGAAGGGCTCCGGCTCCGACCTCGCGACCATGGAGGGCAAGCACTTCACGGGCCTGCGCATGGAGGACATGGAGCCGCTGATCGAGCGCGAGGAGATGGACGACGCCACGATGGTCGCCTACCTCGCGAAGTCGATGGTCGACCCGTCGATGCCGCGCTCCTCGATCGAGACGCTCCTCCACGCGTTCATCCCCGCCGCGCACGTGCACCATACGCACCCGGACGGCATCAACGTGATCGCCGGCACCGCCGACGGCGAGGCCATGATCGCCGAGATCTTCGGCGACGAGGCCGCGTGGATCCCCTACATCCGCCCTGGCTTCCTGCTGTCGAAGCAGGTCGGCGAGGCGGTTCGCGGGAACCCCAACCTGAAGCTGATCGTGCTCGCCAAGCACGGCCTGGTCTGCTGGGGCGACACCGCCGAAGAGGCCTACAAGACGACCATCGAGGTCATCAACAAGGCCGCCGCCTGGGTCGACGCGAAGACCGCCGGCGTCGAGCGCTTCGGTGGTCCGCTCGGCGCGCCGCTGAGCGACGAGGACCGTCGTTCGCTGCTCGTCGAGGCACTCCCGGAGATCCGCGGCGCCGTCTCGAGCGAGCGCCACAAGATCCTCACCGTCGACACCTCCGACAAGGCCGTCGAGTTCGTCTCCTCGAAGGAGGCGTCGCAGCTCGTGACGGTCGGTGCGGCCTGCCCCGACCACCTCGTGCACACGAAGCGTGTGCCGCTCTGGATCCCGTTCGACCCGGTCACCGAGGGTGCCGCCGAGCTCGGCGAGCGCGTCCGCGAGCTGGCCGAGGCGTACCGCGTCGACTACCGCGCGTACGTGGAGCAGTTCGGCGACGAGTCGACGGTGCTCGCCGATCCCGACGCGCGCGTCGTGCTGATCCAGCACGTCGGCCTCGTGTCGGTCGGCATCAACACGAAGACCTCCGGGCTCTCGCGTGACCTGTACCACCGTGCCATCGAGGTGATGGCGGGGGCGCAGGCGCTCGGCGAGTTCGTGTCGCTCTCCAACGAGGAGAGCTTCCACGTCGAGTACTGGCCGCTCGAGCTCTACAAGCTCTCGCTCGCGCCGCCGCCCGGTGAGCTCCAGGGCCAGGTCGCGTTCGTGACCGGCGCCGCGGGCGGCATCGGCGGCGCGATCGCCGAGAACCTCATCGAGAAGGGTGCGGTCGTGGTCGGCTTCGACCTGGACGGCAACGGCGCGGCGGAGACGCTCTCCGCGCACGGCGACCAGGCCCTCGCGGTCGGCGGCGACGTCACCAGCGAGGACGCCGTCGACGAGGCGTACACCGCGGCGGTACTGCAGTACGGCGGGGTCGACATCGTCGTCTCGAACGCCGGCATCGCCAGCAGCTCGCCGATCACGGACACGACCCTCGCCGAGTGGGAGCGCAACCACCGCATCCTCGTCACGGGCTACTTCCTCGTGGCCCGCGAGGCGTTCAAGATCCTCCGCCGCCAGCGGACGGGCGGGTCGATGGTCTTCGTCGCCTCGAAGAACTCGCTCGTGGCCGGCAAGAACGCGTCGGCCTACTCGTCGGCGAAGGCGGCCGAGCTGCATCTCGCGCGTTGTCTGGCCGAGGAGGGCGGAGCCGACGGCATCCGCGTGAACACGGTCAACCCGGACGCCGTGCTCTCGGGCTCTCGCATCTGGGGCCCGGACTCGACGTGGCGCAAGGAGCGCGCGGCCGCCTACGGCATCGCCCCGAACGAGCTCGAGGAGCACTACCGCCAGCGCAACACGCTCAAGGTGAACATCCTCCCGGCGGACATCGCCCAGGCGGTCACGCACTTCGCGTCGTCGGCGCGGTCGGGCAAGAGCACCGGGAACATCCTCAACGTCGACGGTGGCGTCCCCGCCGCCTACTCGCGGTAGAGACTGATCCCACGATGAAGGTCGCCCTGTTCGTCACCTGCGTGAACGACACGCTGTTCCCGCAGACGGGCCGGGCGACCCTCGAGCTGCTCGAGCGTCTCGGCTGCGAGGTCGACTTCCCGCTCGAGCAGACCTGCTGCGGGCAGGTCCACGCCAACGCCGGCTACGGCGACCAGGCGATCCCGCTCGTGAAGCGGTTCGTGAAGGCGTTCCCGGTGGACCGGTACGACGCGATCGTCTGCCCGTCGGCGTCGTGCGCGGCGATGGTCCACGAGCAGTATCCGGGCCTCGCGGCGCAGACCGGTGACGCCGGCCTGATCGCAGCGGTCGAGGCGGTGTCGCCGAAAGTCTGGGAGCTCTCGCGGTTCATCACCGAGAAGCTCGGGGTGGAGGACGTCGGCGCCTACTATCCGCACCGCGTCACGTACCACCCGACCTGCCATTCGCTGCGCTCCGAGCACGTCGGCGACGCGCCGCTGCGGCTCCTGCGGGCGGTGCGCGGCATCGACCTCGTCGAACTGCCCGAGGCGCGCACCTGCTGCGGGTTCGGCGGCACGTTCGCGGTGAAGAACGCGGAGACCTCCGCGGCGATGCTCGGCGACAAGCTCGTGAACGTGCGCCAGACCGGGGCGGAGGTCTGCTCCGCGCTCGACAACTCCTGCCTCATGCACATCGGCGGCGGCCTCACGCGCGGGCGCGCGGGCATCGAAGCCGTGCACCTAGTGGAGATCCTGGCGAGCACGGAGGCCGCGGCATGAGCCGCCGGCCGGTCGCGGTCTCGGCCGTGGGGC
>JAVHXX010000298.1 GCA_031119595.1 Patulibacter sp.
CTCTATGCCCGCGTGCTCCCGCTGAGCGAGATCCGCGACCACTACCTCCTGGGCACGGGCACGGGATGAGCCGACCGGACGCCGAGGACTTCGGCCGCGGGCCGAAGCGGCCCGACGACCGTCCCCTGATGAAGCCGGCGCCGCGGCCGATGCTGCGACCCATGCCGCGGGCGGCGACCGAACGGCTCCAGGCCGTGATCGCCGCCGATGCCGAGGCCAAGCGCCGCGCCGACCCGGCCGAGCCGACGACGCGGGGCCGCCGCAAGTTCCGGGACCAGAGCCCGGTCAGCGGACCTCAGCGGCGCCGCAAGGGCTGAGCCGACGGCTCGACCCGCCCCGCGGCGTGCGAGGGCGTCAGCCGCCGGCGACGGCCGGGAGGATCGTGAGCTCGCCGCCGGCGGGCACCGGCGTCTCGAGACCCTCGAGGTAGCGGATGTCCTCGCCGGAGAGGTAGATGTTCACGAAGCGGCGGAGCTCGCCGTCCTCGGTGATGCGGCCGCGGAGTTCCTCGTGCTGCGTGAAGAGCGACTCGAGCGCGCTGCCCACCGTGTCGCCGTCGACGGTGACTTCGGCGGCGCCGCCCGCCACGTCGCGGAGCTGGGTCGGGAGCTTGATGACGGTCATGAGACGAGAGCCTGGCCTTCGACGGTGGTGATGAAGTCGTTCATGTTCGGGTCGACCTCGTAGCTCTCGAACGAGCCGCGGACGGCGTCGAGGGTCTTGAGGCCGTCGCCGGTGATGACGATGACGGTGCGCTCCTGGTCGCCGATGACGCCCTGGTCCGCGAGCTTCTTGAGGACCGCGGTGGTGACGCCGCCGGCGGTCTCGGTGAAGATGCCGGTCGTCTCGGCGAGGAGCTTGATGCCGTGGCGGATCTCGTCGTCGGTGACGGCCTCGATCGAACCGCCGGTCTTGCGGGCGATGTCGAGGGCGTACGGGCCGTCGGCGGGGTTGCCGATGGCGAGCGACTTCGCGATCGTGTCGGGCTTGACGGGCTTGCAGAAGTCCTTGCCCTCGGCGAAGGCCGTGGCGACCGGCGAGCAGCCGGTGGCCTGGGCGCCGTTCATGACCGGATCGGCACCGTCGATGAGGCCGAGCTCGCGCCACTCGCCGAAGCCCTTCTTGAGCTTCGTGAAGAGCGAGCCGGAGGCGATCGGCGCGACGATGCGGTCCGGGACGGTCCAGTCGAGCTGTTCGGCGATCTCGTACGCGAGGGTCTTGGATCCCTCGGCGTAGTACGGGCGGACGTTCACGTTGACGAAGGCCCAGTCGCGCTCGCCGGAGAGCTCCGTGCAGAGCCGGTTGACGTCGTCGTAGTTGCCGCGGACGCGGACGAGCTTCGTGCCGTAGACGCCGGTCGACAGGATCTTCTGTTCCTCGAGGTTGCTCGGGATGAAGACGTACGACTCGAGGCCGAGCGCGGCGGCCTGGGCGGCGACGGCACCGGCCAGGTTGCCGGTGGACGCGCACGCGAGGGTCGTCATGCCGAGCTCACGGGCCCGGGCGGACGCGACGGCGACGACGCGGTCCTTGAAGGAGTGCGTGGGGTTGTGGGCGTCGTTCTTGACCCAGACCTCGCCACCGAGCCCGAGCGCGGCCGCGAGGCGGTCGGCCTTGACGAGCGGCGTGCTGCCGACAGGAAGGCCGGCGTGGGCGCCGGCGGGAAGGCCGTCGACCGGGAGGAAGTCGGCGTAGCGCCAGATGTTCTGGGGGCCGGCCTGGATGCGGCGACGGAGCGACTCGGCGTCGCCGTCGAGGCCGGAGAAGTCGTAGGCGACCTCGACCGGGCCGAAGCAGCGCTCGCACACGTAGCGCGCTTCGAGCGGGTACTCGAATCCACACTCGCGGCAGGTCAGACTCTTTGCGTTCACTCGGGGTTCCCTCCACTTAGGCGGTGGCGGGGTCCTGGTGAGGGGTGTCCTGCCACATCTCTCTGGAATTGGCACCGTCTCCGCTTGCGCGGTGGTTGCCGGAGCTTCGTAGGGCCAGTCCCTCCACTCCTCTGGATGCGTCTATTCGAGCGGCATGCGCTCGTATGGGGACCCTAGCAAAGGCCGCCCGGCGCGCCACGCGCGGTCGACGGGAGTCGACGCCGATAGACTGCTTCTTGCAGGCGTCCTCGCGCTCTGCCCTGATCGGAATGACCATGAACGACGAGCCTCCCAGTAGCCATGCGCAGCCTCATGTCTACGCGGCCATCGCTGCCGCGCCGTACGCGTGGGCGCGTCGTCTCGCCCTCTCCGCCTGCTGAGGAAGTCCTCGCCCGCGCGGAGACCGTCGAGGCCGACGAGCTCCGCTGGATCCACATCGAGAAGCCGACCGCCGCGGACCGCGCGTGGCTCGAGGAACGCTTCTCCTTCCACCCCCTCGACTACGAGGACGTCGCCTCGCGCAACCAGCGCCCGAAGGTCGACGAGTACGACGAATACCTCTTCATCGTGTTGCACTTCCCGCAGTACGACAAGACCGTCGGCCGCCTGAACGCGGTCGAGCTCGACATGTTCGTCGGGCCCGACTACGTGATCACGATGCCGAACGATCCGATCCAGCCGCTGTCGTATCTCTTCGACCGCTGCCAGCGCAAGGAGGAGCAGCGCCAGGAGGTCATGGCGAAGGGCTCCGGTTACCTGCTGTACCGGATCGTCGACCAGTGCGTCGACGCCGCCTTCCCGATGCTGCGCAAGATCGGGAACAAGCTCGAGCGCCTCGAGGACGACATCTTCGCCGGCCCGTCGGCGAGCACCGTCCGGGACATCTCCAACGCCAAGCAGGAGATCATCAACTTCCGCAAGGTCGCGCGCCCGCAGCGCACGGCGCTGAAGGATCTCGAGCGCACCAAGCGCTACGTCGTCGGCGACCTCGACATCTACTTCGACGACATCAACGACGCCTCCGAACGCATCTGGGACACCCTGGAGAACTTCAAGGAGGTCGCCGACGCCCTCGAGCAGACCAACGAAGCCGTCTACTCGCACCGCGCCAACGACGTCCTCCTCGTGCTCACCTCGATCACCGTGATCGTCCTGCCGCTCACTCTCGTCGCGTCGGTGTTCGGCATGAACACCGGCCTGCCGGGGGAGCACAGCATCGAGGCCTTCTGGGTGATCGTCGGGCTGATGGTGGTATTGCTGGTGGGCATGATCACCGTGTTCCGCAAGCGCGGCTGGCTGTGACCGACGAGTCGGTGGCCGGCAAGTCCCCGGCCGAAGCGGAGGGCCTCGATCCGACGGCGGCGCCGGCGCCTGCCTCCGTATCGGGAAAGCCCCGTCTCACGCTGATCGTGAATCCGATCGCGACGACGGTGAGCACGAAGCGCACCGCGCAGATCCGGGAGGTCCTCTCGCGGAGCTTCGAGGTCACGGTGCAGCGCACCGAGGCCCAGGGCCACGCGACCGAGCTGGCCCAGGAGGCCGTGCTCGGTGGCGCCGAGGTGGTCGCCGTCTACGCCGGCGACGGCACCACGAACGAAGCCATCCGCGCCCTCGCCGGCACCCAGACGGCCCTCGCCCATCTGCCCGGCGGCAACGCGAGCGTGCTGGCCCGCATGCTCGGCATGGGCTCCGACGGCGTGAAGGCGGCGCAGCGCGTCGGCGAGCTCGGCGGCGCCACCCGCACGATCGACCTCGGCCGGGTCGAGGCCGACGGTGGCGAGTCGCGGCCGTTCTCGTTCACCGCCGGGGTCGGCCTCGACGGGGCCGTCGTGAAGCTCGTCGACTCGGACCTGGCCCGCAAGCACCGCTTCCGCTGGGGCGCCTTCTGGATGGAGGCGGTCCGCCTCGCCCGCGAGGAGTACATCGGCGCCGAGCCGATGCTCACCGTCGAGTCCGGCGGGGTCAGCAAGCGCGGCGTCACCGGGATCATCCAGAACGCCGAGGCCTACACCTACCTCGGTCCGCGCCCGCTCACCGTCGGCGACGGCGCCACGCTCACGAGCGGCACCCTCGCGGCCTCCGCCCTCCTCTCCGGCCTCGGCTACCGCGACATTCCCGCGATCACGTTCCGTACCGTCGGCCCCGTGAAGGCCACCGGCCACAAGCGCATCGACGGACTCCCCGCCTCCACCGAGGTCTGGGTCCGCTGCGATCGCGCGATGCCGATGCAGGTCGACGGCGACTACTGGTGCGACGTGACCAACGCGCGATTCACTGTGCAGCCGGCGGCGTTGCGCGTCGTCGCCTGAGCGCGTGGCCGACGAACCCGAGCTGATCCGTGCGGCCGAGGTGGCCGCCGGCATGCGCTTCCTCGACGCGATCGGTCGCCACGGCGAGACGATCTACGACGGCCGCGCGATCATCCTCCTCGAGTGGCTGGATTCGATGGTCAGTTTCCACGTCGACGGCGACGCGTCGGCGGAGCTCCGCGACCACGTGTGGAATCACGGTGGCGGCGGCGTCGAGACCGACGAGGAGGCGTTCGCCTGGAGAAGACGGACGCAAGCCGAGCCTGCCCCACCCTCGGCCGCCCAGACGGCCTTCCTCGATGGGATCACGATCCGAGACGCGCTCGAGCCGCATGAGAGTGCCGCGCTCCTCGGCCTGACGGAGGTCATCGACGGCGCTGTCACGGCGGGCGGGGTCAGACTCGATCTACGGTCGGCCGTCCCGATCTTCGACGGCCCCGTGACGCTGACGCTGCCCTCGGGATGGATCGTCCGCCGCGGTGACAACGCGCACCGCGCCACGTCCGACCACGGCGCGCCGTTCTCCGCGACGTACGTGCTCGCGTCGCTCGAGACCAGGATCGAGCTCGGCGCCGATGTGTACTGCCTCCCGCGCGGCAGCGCCAAGGCGGTCCTCGCCGTCGGCGAGCGAAGGTGGACACTGGTCGATACCTGGGCCGAGGGCGCGCACGCTGCGATCTACGGTGGTGCGTAGCGGCTCGCGCGCACAGAGGCCGCGGATCGAAGCCGCCCCTTGAAACGACGAAAGCCCCGCTTCCGCGAGGCTTGTTCTCCTTTTGTCGGCAACACCCGGAGCATGCTTTAGCGACAATTGCGAGTGTGGCGCGAGGGCATTCTCTTTGTTCCTCTCGTCGCTCATCGCGGCCTCACCTGCAAGGCATAGGGTCACGTCGATGACGCACCCCATCGGCGCCGTGCCCCGGACGCCCTCGAAGACACGGCTCGTGATCGCTGGCGTCGCCCTCGCGATCGTGGTCGGCCTCTCGTTCGTCGTCACCCACGACAACTGGGTCACCCGTGCAGACGCCGACGTCGTCCGGTCGATCGCGGGTGACCGTTCGACCACGGTCGCGCACGTCGCCGAAGCGATCACCTACCTCGGGAACGTGATCGTGCTCGCCGTCATCACGCTCGCCCTGTGGCTCGTGCTCCGGCTGCGTCGCCCGGACGTCGCCCTCCCCTACCTGCCAGCGCTGGCACTCACCGCGGCAGCGATCGTCGACCCGCTCGTGAAACTCGCCGTCGGCCGGCCGCGGCCGCCGCACGACCTGGCCGTGGTCATCGAGAAGGCCACGGGGTATCCGTCGGGGCACTCCGCCCAGTCGGCGGCCACCTGGATCGCGATCGCCCTCGTGCTCGGCGCAGCCTCCGCCCATCCTCGGCGGTGGCTTGCCGGCGGGATCGTCGTCGCGGCCGTCGTCGGCGCGAGCCGCGTCGTGCTCGGGGTGCACAGCCCGACCGATGTCATCGGCGGGTGGTCGCTCGGGATCGCGTGCGTCGCCCTGCTCGGGCTCGCCCTCGGAACGCGCCGAAGGCCACAGTCGCAGTGAGGGCACCGACCCCGAGAACGACGAAGGCCCCGCATGAGCGAGGCCGTACGTATGTCATCGGCAGGTCGGCCTCAGACCTTTAGCGACGTTCACCACACTGGCGCAAAGTACGCCTGGTCCAGGCACTCGTG
>JAVHXX010000299.1 GCA_031119595.1 Patulibacter sp.
CTTCAGGGCACCGAGCGTGCGGTGGGCGCCGACCTGCGCCTCGACCTCGTCCGGCTGCAGCCACGAGACGTCGTCCGCGGGCCACCCCGTGCGCGTGAGTTCGCCGCGGCGCTCCTCGATGCGCCGGAGTTCCGCCGTCGACCGCGCCACGGTGAGCGCCCCGGCGACCCGGAGCCCACAGCGGATGTCCTCGGCCTCGACGACCGCAGCCACCTCGCCGACGGCGTCGAGCAGCACCGACTGCGCACGGCGGACGGCCTCGAGCCCGAAGCGGTGCTCCCAGACCCGCAGGTCGGCCGGGGGCGCAGCCATGAGCCAGCCGCCGTTGCGACCCGAGGCGCCGAACCCGACGACGTCGCGTTCGAGGACGACCACGCGCAGCGACGGATCGGCGACGAGCAGGTGATAGGCGGTCCAGAGGCCGGAGAAGCCTCCACCGACGATGGCCACGTCGGCGTCGAGATCGTCGCGGAGTGGGGCGCGGGCGCGCCGCTGCGGCGCGTGCGCGTGCCAGCCTCCGGGGCCGCCGTACGGAAATCCCGTTCCGCCGTCGACCTCGCCGGTCGGGTTGCCGCGCGTCGAGCGATCCACCCCTCCGACGCTACCCGGGCGCGCGTCCGCACCGTCCCTCCACCCCGACGACATCGCCAGCGCAGACCTGACGGGGCGTCAAAACGGACAGAAAAGCCCCATTTCTCCGGCCGGTAGGAACCGGGCAGGACTGGTCAGATCACTCAAGCAGGACGACCCGCGGCCGATACTTGGCATATGGTCAGCACGGAAAGTGACGAACAGCGCTGGGCCAAGCGCCACGCGTGGATCGTCGTCCTGATCGCCGCCCAGGCCGTCGCCCTCGGCGTCGGGGCCATGGGCCACCGCGCGTCGTCGTGGTTCGCGATCGGCGCCGTGCTCACGATCGTCGCCCCGATGATCGTCACCTCGTTGCCGCGGTTCGACCGCACGGCCATCGCGATCATCTCGTCGGCGACGCTCCTCGCGCAGACGATCCTCGCCATCGCCCTGCTCGGCTCCGACCTCCGCCCGAACGTGATCCTCCTCGCCGATCTCTGCGTGATCGCGCTCTACGAGATCCCGCTCCTCTTCGCGTTCGCGTTCGCCTCCGCCGCGACGCTCATGATCACGCTCACCCTCGCGGACCCGTCGATGGTCGGCATCGACTCCAGCGACACCACCGGCCTTCTCAGCACCCTCGTCTGCGGCATCATCGCGACCGGCATCGGGGCGATCTCGCTCGGCACGCTCTGGAACGAGCACCAGCGGGTCAAGCACACGAAGGAGCAGCAGGACATCGCGATCGACGCGTACTTCGCCGTCACCGGGTCGATCCTCCTCGTGCTCGATCGCGACGGCACCGTGACCCGGGCGAACCGCCGCGCCTGCTTCCTCCTCGACCGCGAACTCGAGCAGATCGTGGGCCACAACTGGTTCGAGCTCGCGATCCCCGGCGGCCTCAAGAACATCGCCTTTCAGCAGTTCCAGCAGGCCTTCGAGGAGCCCCCGGAGGAGTACCAGGGCGGCGACGACCAGACCTACGAGAACACCCTCGTCTCCGCCACCGGCGAGGAACGCCTCACCGTCTGGTGGGCGACCCTCCTCGAGGACGAGCAGGGTCGCCCGACCGCGATGGTCTGCTCCGGCGAGGACGTCACCGAGCACCGCAAGGCCGAAGCCGAGGTCGAGCGCGGCAAGGTCGAGCTCGACGCCCTGCGCCGTCTCGCCCAGAAGGTCGCCTCGCTCGACGACGCGCGCCAGGCGATCTGTGACGCCGCCATCGCTCTCACCGGGGCCACGCTCGTCGCGATCTGCGAGCCGGACCGCACCCGCGAGCGCCTCACCTACACGACGGCCACGCAGGAAAGCCTCGTCGGCTTCTCGATCCATCTGGGCCGCGAGGCGTCGCTCGTCGGCACGGCCTTCCTGGGCTCGCAGCCGCAGTTCATGGCCGACCTCCACAACACGCCCGGCCTGCACCGCAACCTCACGCAGCTCGCCACCGACGGCAACGCCGGCTCGGCCCTGCACCAGCCGATCATCGGCGCGAACGGCACCCTCGGCGTCATCTCCGTCGCCTGGGACCGCCCGATCGCGTCGCTCGGCGAGCGCCCCGCCGAGCTCATCGGCCTCATCGCCACCGAGGCCGCGATCGCGCTGCGCCGCCGCGAGTCGCTCGCGCAGCTCGAGCGCGCCGCCCTCGTCGACCCGCTCACCGGCATCGCGAACCGCCGCGCCTTCGACGCCGAGCTGCCCCTCGCGCTGCGCCGCGCGGCCGAGGGCAACTACCCGCTCTCGCTGATCGTGATGGACCTCAACGAGTTCAAGGCCGTCAACGACATCCTCGGCCACGAGGCCGGCGACGACGTCCTCATCCAGGCCGCCGGCGCCTGGGCCGACGCGCTCCGCGCGGGCGACCTCCTCGCCCGCATCGGCGGCGACGAGTTCACGGTCGTCCTGCCGACGTGCGACCAGATCGAGATGGACCACATCATCGCCCGCCTGCGCGCGGTCACCCCGCACGGCCCGGGCACCAGCCTCGGCGGCGCGGTCTGGGACGGCATCGAGACCGTCGCCTCGCTCATCCGCCGCGCGGACGCGTCGCAGTACGAGGACAAGGCACGGTCGAAGGAGACCGTGCGACGCACGCCGAGCGGCCAGCAGCTGAAGGTGCCCGAACGTCGCCGTGCCCGCCACACGGACCCGCGCGCCGACGCGCCCGCCTCGCCGCCGGCCGCTGCCGACGACGACGCCTAGCCCGAGGCGCCACGGGCGCCGCGCGACGCACCGTCACCCGGCCACCTGACCGCCTCCACGGTGTGCCGGTTGGCCGGGCCTCCGTGCGGGCGTACGTTGGATCGATGGCCATGGGAACGTCAGAGCAGGTCACGACCCGCGGGGCGACGGAGCTCAACGAGCTCGCGCAGCGGCATCTGTGGATGCACTTCACCCGGATGGGCGCGTACGACGAGACGCACCAGATCCCGATCATCGCGAAGGGCGAGGGCTGTTACGTCTGGGATGCCTCGGGGAAGAAGTACCTCGACGGCCTGTCCGCGCTCTTCTGCGTGAACGCGGGCCACGGGCGCGAGGAGCTCGGCGAGGCGATGGCCGCGCAGGTGAAGGAGCTCGGCTTCTTCACGAACTGGTCCTACGCCCACCCGAAGGCGATCGAGCTCGCCGCGAAGATCGCGAGCATCGCCCCCGGCGACATGAACCGCGTGTTCTTCACGTCCGGTGGCAGCGAGGCCGTGGAGTCCGCGATCAAGCTCTGCCGGCAGTACCACAAGGAGACCGGCAACCCGCTCAAGACGAAGCTGATCGCCCGCGACACGGCCTACCACGGCACCACCCTCGGCGCCCTCTCCGCGACGGGCATCACGGGCCTGCGCCAGCCGTTCGAACCCTTCACGCCGGGCGGCTGTCACGTCCCGAACACGAACACCTACCACCTCCCCGACGACCCGAACCGCGACCCGCTCTGGGCCGCGCACGCGATCGAGGAGCGGATCCTCTTCGAGGGCCCGGACACCGTCTCGGCCGTGATCCTCGAGCCGGTCCAGAACGCCGGCGGGTGTTTCACCCCGCCGGAGGGCTACTGGCAGGAGGTCCGCGCGATCTGCGACCGCCACGACGTCCTCCTCATCTCCGACGAGGTCATCTGCTCGTGGGGTCGTCTCGGCGAATGGTTCGGCGCGCAGCGCTACGACTACCTCCCGGACCTCATCACCACGGCGAAGGGCATCACCAGCGCCTACGCCCCGATGGGTGCGGTCATCGCCCGCGACAAGATCTTCGAGCCGTTCTCCCACGGCACGAAGTCCTTCACGCACGGCATCACCTTCGCCGGCCATCCGGTCGCCGCGGCCTGCGCCCTCGCGAACATCGAGATCTTCGAGCGTGAGGACCTCAACGGCCACGTCCGCGCCCACGAGGACGCCTTCGAGCAGATGCTGCTGGGCCTCCGCGACATCCCGATCGTCGGCGACGTGCGCGGCGCCGGCTACTTCCGGGCGATCGAACTCGTGAAGGACCAGGACACGAAGGAGAGCTTCTCCGACGCCGAGTCCGAGGACCTCCTCCGCGGCTTCCTGTCCGGCGCCCTCTACGCCGAGGGCTTGATCTGCCGCGCCGACGACCGTGGCGACCCGGTCATCCAGCTCTCCCCGCCGCTCATCGCGGGCCCGGAGGAGTTCGAGTTCATCGAGGGCGTGCTCCGCAAGGTGCTCACGCAGGCCGCCACGCGGCTCTAGGCCGCCGCGCCCCGGCGCGACACACCCCACCCACATCCCATCGACCGGCGGAGGCACCCCATGAAGATCGGCGTCCCCAGCGAGATCAAGAACCACGAGTACCGCGTCGCGATGACCCCTGCGGGGGTCCGCGAACTCACCGACCTGGGCCACGAGATCGTGGTGCAGGCCGGTGCGGGTACGGGCTCGGGCATCACCGACGACGCGTACACGGAGCAGGGCGCGACGATCCTGCCGCACGCCGAGGCGGTCTTCGAGCAGGCCGAGATGATCGTGAAGGTGAAGGAGCCCCAGCCGGTCGAGGTCGCCCGGCTCCGTCCCGACCACCTGCTCTTCACGTACCTGCATCTCGCGCCGGATCCGTCGCTCACGCGCGGGCTGGTCGAGTCGGGGGCCACGTGCATCGCCTACGAGACCGTCGTCGACGGTGAGGGCCGGCTGCCGCTCCTCGCACCGATGAGCGAGGTCGCGGGCAAGATCGCCACGCAGGCCGGCGCCTTCATCCTCGAGAAGCCGCTCGGTGGCCGCGGCATCCTCCTCGGCGGCGTACCCGGGGTGGCCGCCGGCAAGGTGATGGTGATCGGCGGTGGCGTCGTCGGCACGAACGCCGCGTCGGTCGCGCTCGGCATGGGCGCCGAGGTCTACATCTACGACCGCAACATCGACCGCCTCCGCGACCTCGAGCACATCCTCAACGGGCAGGCCTCGACCTGCTTCGCCACCACGCTCGAGATCGAGCAGCGGCTCCCTGAGGTCGACCTCGTCGTCGGCGCGGTCCTCGTGCAGGGCGCGAAGGCGCCGCACGTGATCACGCGCAAGCAGCTCGCGCTCATGAAGCCGGGCGCGGTCCTCGTCGACGTCGCGATCGACCAGGGCGGGTGCTTCGAGACGAGCCACCCCACGACCCACGCCGATCCGACCTACGAGGTCGACGGGATCACGCACTACTGCGTCGCGAACATGCCCGGGGCGGTGCCGATCACCAGCACCTACGCCCTCACGAACGCGACCCTGCCCTACGCGGTCGCGCTCGCCGAGCACGGCGTGCGGGGCGCGATCGAGCGCCACCCCGGCCTGCGACCCGGGGTGAACGTCGCCGGTGGGCAGGTCACCCACGCCGCCGTCGCCGCGGCGACCGGCTACGACTTCACCGATCTCGATGCGGTGCTTCCCCCCACTCCCACCCGCATGACGATCGAAGGCACGGTCTAGCCATGGCTGCCACCCCCGCGACTCCGGCGGAGGGTGCACCCTCCGGCGCGGAGCCGACCCTCAAGCTCGGAGCGATCAGCTTCGTCTCCAACGTCGTCGTCGGGCTCGCGTCCGTGGCGCCGGCGTACTCCCTGGCGGCGACCTTCGGGTTCATCGTCCTCATCTCGGGGATGGGGGTGCATGCGCCGGCCGTGATGCTGGTGTCGTTCATCCCGATCCTCGGCGTCGCCTACGCGTTCAAGGCGTTCAACCGGGTCGAGCCCGACTGCGGCACGTCGTTCGCGTGGGTCACCCGCGCGGTCGGGCCGAAGAACGGCTGGCTCCAGGGCTGGGCCGTCTTCATCGCCGACATCATCGTGATGGCGTCGCTC
>JAVHXX010000300.1 GCA_031119595.1 Patulibacter sp.
GTGCAGGTGACGCCGGCGTCGCACGCGATCGTCGGCGCGGACAGGACGTTCGTGGCGTTCGTCGGCAGGGTCCGCGCGCCGGAGGTGAAGGTGGTCGAGGTGGCGGTGATCGCCCAGCCGGTCCCCGAGCCGGTCGCGTCGGCGACGTCGATCGGGAGGGTCTGCGTCTTCGTCTGGTCGGCGCTGCTCAGGGTCGTCGACGGGAAGGTGATCGAGCCCGGCGTCGAGTTGATGAAGGAGAGCGTCCCGGCGACGAGCGTCTCGCTCACGTTCGTCGAGCCGTTCGGCAGGCCCGGCGCGAGGTACTGGTACGTGTCGCCGATGGCGTCGCCCGAGAGCGCCTTGTTGCTCGACTGCCAGGTCACCGAGTACATCGCCGCCGCCGAGCCCGTCGTCTCGGTGGTCCACGTCGCGCCGCCGTCGTCGGTGAACTCCGACTTCTGCGCCACGCCGACCGCGATGCAGCGCGTGGTGCTCGCGCACTGCAGGGCGTAGATGTCCGGGGTGGTCGCAGTGGTCTGCTGCACCCAGGTCGACCCGCCGTCGGTCGTCTTCGAGATGGTGCCGTCCGTGCCGCCGGTGTAACAGACGGTCAGCGACGGGCACGAGAGCGAGTGCGTGTACGGCGAGAGGATGTCGGGCATGGCCGGGTCGGTCGCGACCTGATCCCAGGTGTCCGAGCCGGCCTGCTTCTTGTAGACCGCGCCCGGGGCGGTGTCGGCGTAACACACCGTCGTCGACGGGCAGGAGATCGAGTAGAAGCCCTCGGGCGCCTGGGTCGTGCCGAGCGTCCAGGTGCTGCCGCCGTCGACGGTCTTGCGGATGCGGCCGTCTCCCGACCCCGCGTAACAGATGAGCGTCGACGGGCAGGCGATCCCGTAGAGCGCGGGCGTCCCGGTCGACACCGTCGTCCAGGTCGACCCCATGTTCGTCGACTTGTAGATGTTGCCGTTGTCGCCGGTGACGAAGCAGGCCGTGGTCGACGGACAGTCCATGCCCCAGGTGGAGTCCGTCAGGTCGGCCGTCGACATCGTCCACGTGGCGCCGCCGTCGGAGGTCGACTGGAACTTGCCGTTGTTCTGCTCCTGGATGCAGTCGGTGCTGGTCGGGCAGTCGGTCGTGCCGATGATCACCGCAGGGAGCGTCGAGGTCTGGGGGCTCCAGGTGCCGGCCTGCGCGGGCACGGCACCGAACCCGAGCACGAGCAGCAGCACCGCGACGGCGCCGAGGGCGGTCCGCAGCCACCGCACGGATCCCGGGACGTGCCGGGTCATGGTCCGCTCACGAGCGTGAGGGTCCAGGTCGAGGTGTACGTGCCGGGGCGCGCGTTGCCGGGCACGGCCAGCGCGAGCGCCATCGCCAGGTCGACCGGGCCGGATCCGCTCGACGCGGAGGCGTTGTAGAGCTTCACGGCGGTCGGTGCCGTCGCGCCGGCGGGCATCGTGACCGGGAAGCCGACGCTGTTCGTGGGCATCGAGCAGTTGCCCGAGGCCGCCGTCGGCGTGACGCCGGTGATCGTCGTGGTGGTCGTCGGCAGGGTGTAGGTGCCGTTGGTGAGCGAGGTCGACGTGCCGGTGAGGTTCCACCCGGCCCCGGTCCCGACCTCGTCGTCGACGGTGAGCGTCGCCGTGGTCGCGACCGGCTGCACGCCGCCCGAGATCGTGGTCGTGGGGAAGCTGATCGAGCCGGGGAGCGTGAGCCCGAGCCCGCCCGTGTTGCAGATCGGGGCGGCGTTGAGAACGTAGGTCTGGGCGTCGTAGAAGCCGGTGCCCGAGCGCGTGTCGGTGCCCGCGGCCGTGGTGCCGGCGCCCACGGCCTGGTAGACCGTCGCCGTCGAACCGACCGTCTCACCGCCACCCGCGGTGCCCTGCTGGTCGCAGATCTCCGTACCGACCGAGAAGCTGTTCGTGCGGCTGCTGTCGCTGCTGACCATCGACACCCGCATGCTCGCGGCCCCCGTCGCGGTGGTGTTCGGGAGGGTGACGGCCGCCGCGGGCGTGCCGGTCGTGGCGGTGGTCTGCGCGCCGGCGCCCGCGAGCGGATTCGACGTGTCGACCCCGGTGAACGACGAGATGCTGCCGGTGACGTTCGACGGGCCGGGGCCGATCGTGAACGAGTAGGTGGTCGGCTCGCTCGCCGTCGCGACCTTCCAGTACGAGATCGAGTTGATGTAGGTCGCGACGGACTTCTTGTAGGAGAGCAACGCGGTCCAGCCGGTCGGCGCCGTGATGGCGGCGCTCGCGTTGCTCATCTCCCGCAGGTTGATCATCATCAGATCGCCCTGCGCGGTCCCGGTCGGCTTGGTCACCGTGAACGTGCTCGACGACGCCGAGTGCGTGTTGATGCAGCTCGTCGCCCGGAACCCGACCGCGGCGTGCGCCGGCACGGCGCCGCAGACGAACGAGATCGCCGCGGCGAGTCCGGCCGAGAGGAGGGCGCGCGTCCTAGAGCGCATCCGCCGGCTTCTTGCGCCGGCGCAGGAGCACCGCCGCGAAGATGCCGCCCAGAAGGGCAGCGAAGCCCGCGCTTGCGACGAAGGCCCACCACGGGGTGGCGGCGCCTGCTCTGACGATGACGACCGGTGCGGGGGGATCCGGCGTCGTCGGGGTGCCACGGAGCGTCTGGCCGAGCGTGGCCGTGGCGGCCACCGACGTGACCGGGCCGCAGTGCGTCGCACGGGCCTTCACGTCGTAGGTGCCGGCGGCGAGCGCCGTCGGCCAGGGCATGGGAAAGGTGATCTTGGTGCCCGGCAGGACCGTGTCGAGGCGGTGCGTCACGACCCGGACGCCGGTCTTCGCGTTGCCCACGGAGATGTGGAGCAGCGGCTTGCAGAGGCGCTCGCCGGTCGAGGCGAGCTCGATCGTCACCGACGGGACCTTCGTCCCGGGGAGCGGCGCCATGGCGACCTTGCCCAGCGCCAGGCCCTGGTGGGCCGCACCCTTGACGGTGATCTGAACGCCGACGACGACGCGGATGATCTGCGTCACCGAGAAGCGCGACTTGGAGTGCGCGCGGTGGGCGTCTTGGATCGCGAGGCCGGCGAGATGGTCGCCGGGCCGGGCGACCCCCGGAACGTGCACCGTGAACGGCACCCGGACCACGGAGTGCGGCGGCACGGTGAGGCTCCCGACGGTCGTGGTCACCCACGTGCCGGCCTTGTGGTTCTGGTCGTCGCGGTCCGCGTAGACCGTCCCGGACGTCGCGCCCGTGAGGCCGTCGACCGGGTCGACGAGGAAGTGCTTCTCGTTCTTCGACAGGTTCGACACCACGAGGGTCTCGTGGAGCGTCTGGCCGCGCGACGCGTGGAGCGCGAAGTACGTGCCGTCCTTGTCCTGGGGAGCTCCCTTGGCAGGGGCGGCGCTGAACCCGCCCCCACCACCGGCCGCGACCGCGCTGGGCGCCGCGCCGAGCGCGAGCCCGGCGGCGACGACCAGGACGCGGACTACGGCCCGCTGACGAGCGAGAAGGTCCATGTCGAGGTGTAGGTACCGACGGCGGCGGTCGCGGGAACCGCGAGCTTCCACGTCGGCGTGACGGTGGCGGCGCCGGTGCCGGTGTTCGTGGCGGCGTTGTACAGCTTGGTCGCGGTCGGCGCGGTGGCCGCGGCCGGGAGCGTGTACGGGTAGGTGATCGAGTTCGTCGGCGTGACGCATGTGACGCTCGCGTCACAGGCGACCGACGGCGCGGTCAGCACGGTCGTCGAGCCGTTCGCGAGGCTCGCGGCGCCGTTCGTGAAGGCGGTGGAGGTGGCGGTGACGTTCCAGCCGGCGCCCGTCCCGCGGGCGTCGCTGATGTCGAGCGCCTGGGTTTGCGTGGCGGTCTGGTCCGTGCCGTTGAGGGTCGTCCCTGGGAACGTGACCGCGGCAGGCGTGGAGTTGATGAACGCGAGCGAGCCGCCCGTGATCGTCTCGCTCGCGGCCGACGTCGCCGCAGAGGCGGCGGCCGGGAGCACGGTGGCGGCGAGCGAGAGGGCGACGGCCCAGCGCGCTGCGCGCTTGAGGGGGGATGGGGTCATGGTCCGTTCCGGCGATTGAGACCGACGTCCTTGACGGTCTTTCCAACTCACCAGTCATCGGCGAATCACCACTCCCCTTGAGCGGTGTTCAGTATGGAACGGCCCGAGTTCACGGGGAATTTTTGGAGTCCGGCTCTGGTAACGCACCGGAACGACCGCGACTCCGGCGTGCGCTGGGCACACCGGAGCCGCGGAGGCTGGCGCTGTCGCGTTCCCGCGGTGGACGGATCAGGCGACGAGATCGCCCCGGATCACCTGCCCGACGCGCAGCACGCCCGCCGGGTCGTGCTGGTCGGCGAGGGCACCGAGCCAGTGACGGGCGTTGTCGTCGTAGCAGCGGGCGAGCCGTGCCGGATCGTCGGTGGCGGTGAAGTTCGGCAGCGTGCCGCCGGTCTCGTGCGGCGCCATCGCGGCCATGAGCTGGGCGCCGTGGCCGTGGACCATCTCGGCGACCGGCGGCGCGAGCACGCCGACCGCGAACAGCGTGAACGCCGCCCCGCGGTGCGTGAAGGCGCTCGCATGCTCGGGCTCACGCGCCAGCGCGCCACCGAGGAGCCGCAGCTCGACGATCGTCTGCGGCGAACCGCTGCCCGGGCCGCACAGCTCGAGGAGCGTGTCGATGCCCTCGGGCGTGAGGTCGCGCAGCAGCGTGCTGTGCTCGCGGGTCGGCATCGGGTCGACCGGGTCGGCGTGGATGCTGGCGATCGCCGCGTACGGCATCTCGCCCACGCCACCGAGGATCGGCGTCGCCACGGCGAGCAGCGGGGCGAGCAGTGCACGGGCCTCGTCCTCGCTGCCGACGCTCGCGAACCGCACCGACAGCGTGAGCTTGCCGGCGAGCGGCGCCGGGATCTGCGGGAGCGGCGGCAGCTGCATGAACGCGATCGACGTGTTCACGTGTTCCGGCAGGTCCTGGCAGAGCTCGCGCCACGCCGCGAGGACCGCGGGAGCGTCGGCGCCGTCGAAGGAGACGGAGCCGCCGATCAGCGTCGCGATCGGGAGGAGGTCGATCACGACCTCGGTGACGATCCCGAGGCTGCCCTTGCCGCCGCGCAGACCCCAGAAGACGTCCGGGTTCTCGTCGGGCGCCGCGCGCAGCACCTGGCCGTCGCCGGTGACGACGCGGAACTCGCGGACGTGATCCGAGGAGAGGCCGTACGTGCGCACGAGCGGGCCGATGCCGGCGCCGGTCAGGAAGCCCGAGACGCCGACGTTCGGCGAGGAGCCGACGAGCGGCGCGAGGCCGTGCGGGGTCGCCGCGTCGAGGACCTGCTGCCAGATCGCCCCGCCACCGACGCGCGCCGTGCGGGTGGCGGAGTCGATCTCGACCGCGTCGAGGCGGGCGGTGTGGATGAGGACGGTGTCGTCGGCGTCGATCGTGACGGCGCCGTGGCCGGTGCGGCGCACCGCGGCACGGAGACCGTGCTCGTTGCACACCCGGATGGTCTCGGCGACGTCGTCGGTGCTGGCCGCGACGATCACCGCGATCGGCTTCTGGACGACGGCGACGTTCCACGGGGTGGCGAGCTCGTAGCCCGGCTGCCCGGGAAACGCGAGCTCACCGGCGAGGCGGTCGCGCAGGGCGACGAGGGCCTCGGCGGGGTCGCTCGACGGCGCGGAGGTGAGGTCGGCGGAGATGGTCATGGTGGGTCCTTCGGGACGTGCCGCGATCGCTCGTCGATCGCTGATGAAAGCACTGTCCGTGAGAGCCCTTGGCGGACGGTTGGCGTGCGCTTGGCGGAGCCGCGCAAGCCTGGTGGTCCGAGGCACGGCGAGGGTCCGTCCGCCGCGTCGGTGCAGCGG
>JAVHXX010000301.1:0-5567 GCA_031119595.1 Patulibacter sp.
GCGTGGGCGTGAGTTCGCCCGTCTCCTGGGAGAAATCGGCGGGCAGGATCGTGAACTTCTTGATCTGCTCGACGGGCGCGTAGTGGGTGTTCGCCTCGTCGAGGACGCGCTGGACCTCGGCGATCGTCTCCGGGGCCTTGCTGAGCTCGGCGAGGTCGGTCGGCAAGCCCTTCTGCTCGGCCCAGCCCGGGGCGGTCTCCGGGTCGAGGGTGATCAGGGCGACGGGGTAGGCGCGGCGGTCGCCGTGCATCACGGCCTGGCTGATGATCGGGCTGAGCTTGAGGTCGGCCTCGATGTTCGCCGGGGTGAGGTTCTTGCCACCGGCCGTGATGATGATGTCCTTCTTGCGGCCGGTGATCGTGATGAAGCCCTCGTCGTCGATCTCCGCGAGGTCGCCGGTGTGGAGCCAGCCGTCGGTGAGGGTCTCGGCGGTGGCGTCGTCGTTGTGCCAGTAGCCGGAGAAGATGTTCTTGCCGCGCACGAGCAGCTCGCCGTCGTCGCCGGTCTTGACCTCGACGCCGGGGAGCGGACGGCCGACGCTGCCGATCTTGTTGTGCTCGGGCGTGTTGCAGGAGGTCGCGGTGGCGGTCTCCGTCATGCCGTAGCCGTTCATGAGCGGGATGCCGCAGGCCGTGAAGAACGAGATGACGTCGGTGCCGAGCGGCGCGGCGCCGGTGATCGCGCGCTTCAGACGGCCACCGAAGAGGCCTCGCACGAGGCCGTAGAGGCGGCCCTCGAGCTCGTCGAACGCGGTCTGCAGATCCGTGGGGATCGGCTCGCCGGCCGCCTCGAGCTTGCGGACCTGCAGGCCGACCTCGGTGGCCTTCGCGACGGTGTCGTCGCCGGCCATCTGGATCGCGACGGTGTAGAGCTTCTCGAAGATCCGCGGCACCGACGGCAGGATCGCCGGCTTGACCTCCTGGATCTCGCCGATCACCGCCTTCGTGTCGCCGCCGAAGTACGCGATCACGCCGCCGCCGTCGATCGACACGAGCTGCATGAGCCGGGCGAACGAGTGCGCGAGCGGCAGGAAGAGGTAGAAGACCTTGTTGTCGTCGATCTCGTTCTCGTCGAGGATGCCGCTCTCGAGGGAGCTGTCGACGATCGCGCGGTAGTTCGCATGGGTGAGCACGCAGCCCTTCGGTGGGCCGGTCGTGCCGGACGTGTAGATGATCGTGAAGAGGTCGGTGGGCTGCACCGCCGCCGAGCGGGCGTCGAGGTCGTCGGCGCTGACCGCGTCGCCCTCCGCGATGAGGGCGTCGAGGGTGATGGCGCCGTCGGCCTCGCCCTCGAGCACGACCACGTGCTGCAGGGTGGTGAGCTGCTCGCGGACGGCGGCGATCTTCGCCGCCTGCTCCGCGTTCTCGACGAAGACGGTGGTCGCGCCGGAGTCGGTGATGACCCACTCGCATTCCTTCGGCGAGTTCGTCTGGTAGATCGGCACGACGCACGCGCCGGCACGGGCGGCGGCGAAGTCGGCGACGGTCCAGGCGCGCTTCGTGTTCGAGAGGATCGCGACGCGGTCGCCGGGCTGCACCCCGAGGCCGATCAGGCCTCGGCCGATCGCCGTCGACTCCGCGAGGAGGTCGTTGAAGCTGTGCTGGACCCAGTCGTCGCCCTGCTTGAAGGTCGTCGCGGACTGGTCGCCGTAGAGCGCGGCGGCCTTCGGGAGGAGGTCCGCGATCGTGGAGGAGCGGGTGCCGATGGATGTGGTCATGCGGGGTGTGAGCCTTGGATCCGAACGCGATGCGGTCCGCCCGGCGCGGCGTAGGACGCCTGCCTGAGGGGACGCGCCGAACGTTACCGTGACCGCGCGCACCCGGCGAGCGGTTCGGCGACCGGGTAACACCGGGTCCGCCCGGTGACCGTCAGTCCGTGTCGCGTCGCCCGGGCGTCCACCAGTTCGCCTCGCCCATCAGCGAGACGAGCGCGGGCACGATCAGGGCCCGGACGACGGTGGCGTCGAGGATGATCCCGGCCGCCAGGCCGGTCGCGAGGATCTTGAGGTCGGTCTGGGGGCCGGCGCCGAGCGCGACGAAGGCGAGGAAGAGGATGAGCGCGGCGCTCGTGACGAGACGACCCGTCCGGCCGAGCCCCTGGATCACGGCCTCGTCGGTGGACCCGGTGCGGTCGTACTCCTCCCGCATGCGGCTGAGGATGAAGACCTCGTAGTCCATTGACAGGCCGTACAGGAACGCGAACATCGCGAGCGGCACCCAGTTCGTCACCGCGCCGGTGCCGGGCAGGCCAGCGAGCAAATGCGAGCCGTGCCCCTCCTGCCACACGAGCACGACCACCCCGAACGACGCCGCGACCGAGAGCAGGTTCAGGAGGATCGCCTTGACCGGCAGCACCACCGACCGCAGCGACCGCCACAGCAGGAGGAACGTGAGGATCGAGATCACCGCGAACATCACCGGGAACGAGGAGTAGATCGCGTCCGTGAGTTCCTGCACCTGCGCCGCGGCGCCGCCGATGAGGAGCGTGCCGGAGTGGAGGTCGCGGACGGCGTTCAGCGTGTCCTTGCCGGCGCTGGTGGCGGCGTCGTGCTCCGGGAGGATCGCGACGGCCTGCATGCCACCCGCCTGCCAGGCGGGGTCGGCCGGGGCGAGGACCGCGTGGACGCCGTCGACCGCCTCGAGTCGCTGCCGGGCCGTGCCGATGTCCGCGACGGGCACGAGCGCCTCGATCGGGGTGAGCGTGCCGGAGCCGAGCCCCGACCGCTCGATGCGCTGGAGGCCGTCGCGGGCGGTGCCGTTGCTCGCGAGCGCGTCGAGCGACGGTTGGCCCGGGTTGAGGGAGAGTGCGGCGGCGGCCAGCGCCCCGGTCACCACCAACCCGAGGATCGCTGCCGGCCAGCGCCGGCCGACGACCATCCGGCTCCAGCGGGTCCAGGCGGTGTCACGGTCGACGTCGACGGCGGTCGTCCGGCGCCGGTCGAGGCGAGGACCGATCGTGGTGAGGAGGCCCGGGAGGAGGGTGAGCGAGGCGATCACGCTCACGAGCGGGATGAGCAGCCCGCCGAGTCCGATCGACCGGATGAACGCCACCGGGACGGCCGCCATCGCGATGAGGCCGATGCCGACGGTCGTCCCCGAGACGAGGATCGCGTGGCCGGCGGTGACGACCGCGCGGTGCACGGCCTCCTCGGGGTCGGCGCCGCGGGCGCGTTCCTCCCGCCAGCGCACGATGAACAGGAGCGAATAGTCGATCGCCACGCCGAGCCCGATCAGCCCGACGAAGAACTGCACGACGAACGAGATCTCGAACGCCGCCGCGAGCCCGCGCAGCACGAGGAAGGTGGTGAGGATCGACACGGCCGCGAGCAGGATCGGCACGAACGCCAACGGCGACGCGAACACCGCGATGAGGACCACGAGCGCGCCGACACCGCCGAGGAGCGTCTCCACGAGCAGGCCGGCGCCGCCCGAGTCGGCGCCCTTCGTGAGGGCCTGCTGGCCGGTGACTTCCACCCCGGTGCCGTGGGCCGCGGCCACGGCAGCCGCGAGCGCGGGGGCGTTCTCGTCCGGGGCGCCCGGGCCGGGCGGCGGGAAGATCAGTGCGACCACGGTCCGGCCGTCGGCGGAGGTGAGACCCGGGCCGCCGACGACCGTACGGCTGTCCTCCACGGCGGCGCCGACCCTGCGGAGCGTGGCGGTCTGCTCGGGCGTCCCGACCGCGACGATCGGGGCGATCCCGCCGCCGCTGCCGAACCGCTCCAGGATGGCGGCGTTCGCCTTGAACGCGGGCTTGCCCGGCGCGTCCGTGGCCTGCGACAGGTGGCCGCTCAGCGTGCTCGCCGCCCACCCACCGGCGACGGCGAGCACGACCCAGACGAGCGCGATCGCGCGGCGGTGCCGGATCGTGAACGCGGCGAAGGTCGAGCCCATCGGGCGACCCTACCCGGCGGTTCAGGCGGTCGCCGCGATCTCCGCGGCGAGCGCGGCGACTGAACCGAGCACGTCCGCAGGGCGACCGGAGAGGTCCACCCGCCGTACCGAGACGACTTTGTCGGCCGAGCCGATCCGGTGGTCGGCAGGCTCGGCTTCGGCGGCCACGAGGAAGCCTCGGCTCGCTCGGAACTCCAGGAGGTATGCAAGCATCTGGTACGCGTCCCCACCGAGCTGAGCGGTCAGGTGTTTGAATTTCGCGTCGACGACGGAGGCACACGCGTCGCCGCGCCGCACGACGAGGTCCGGGATGAGATGGAGCTTGTTCCCGGCATCGAGGTGTCGGCTGCCGTCCTGTCTGGTGGTCGCGAGGCCGTGCCGTTCGAGCGCACGGGTGAGGGCGACCTCCAGGAACTCTTCGAACACGGTGTGGAGATCGAACGCGAACGTGGTCGAGACCGTCGCCCCTACGGCGTGTGTCGGCGCTTGGCGGTGGAGCACGATGTCGGCGAGGGTGAGCGCCGGCCGGTAGTGCTGGTTGAGCCGGGTGGTGCGTGGGCGCACGAGCCGGTGGGCATCGAGGACGTGCGTCACGCCGTCGAGGCTGTCGACGAGGCGACGGATCCGGAGGTGGGTCTGCGGTTGGAGGTCGGGCAGGCGCTCAAGGAGGCGTAGCGCTGCGAGCAACAGCCGATGCTCGTCGGTGTCCATCGCGTAGTCGTCGCGCTCGATGTCCAACGGCGTGGGTAGCCCGCCCCGCGCCATCTGCGCGCCGACGAGCAGGCGTCCACGGAGTACCGGCGTGCGCTCCTCGATACGGCGATAGCCATGCAGCACACCGCGGCGGAACGCTCGCTCGGTGAGCGACGCCATCGCGTTTCCGACCGACGCGACCAGGTCGGGCGCGGTCGTGAACCCGGCGAGGGTGTCCTTCCAGCCGTCCGGGTTCCGGGCGTACGTCAACAAGAACATGAGGTGCCCGACGTCGAGATGCGAACGCACCCGCACCTCCCAGCCGTCGCCGGTGGCCACGCCCACGCGAGCGCCCGTCGCGAGCCTGTAGGTCCCCCGTGCCGGCCCGATCCGGACGGCGGCGAGTCCGCTGGCATCGATCTGGGCCGCGGCGTGTTCCGGCAAGGCCCACGCGCGCCCGTCGTCCGAGAACGCGCGCAGGTTCAGGGCGATGGGTTCCGTCATGGCGCGTCGGGTGCGAACGTCTCGGCGGGCACGTCGGTGGCCGCGAGATCGTCCGCTTCGGCTGCCGCGCGCTTCCGCACCTTCGCGAGCCCGAACTCGGCGTCCACGTTCGGACGTTCCCCGTGGAACCGGTCGTGGATGAGCGGGAGAAGCTCATACCTCCAGATGGCGTCGAGGTCGGGGCCCAGAGCGGGATCGCCCATGAAGTAGGACGGGCCGATCGCGAGGTCCCGGTCTCCGTCGGCCTCGAGCAGCATCCCGTTGAGTGTGTCGAGCAGGACCGCGGGTTCCGGCTCGAGGCCATGCGTGTCGAGCCAGCGCTGGAGCAGGCCGAGGATCGGCTCGGCGCCCGGGCTGAGCTCGACGAACGCGAACCGCCGGCGAAGCGCAGCGTCGAGCAGCGCGATCGACCGGTCCGCCGTGTTCATGGTCCCGATCACGAACACGTTCGGAGGGAGCTTGAACTCCTCATCCGAGTAC
>JAVHXX010000301.1:5577-5818 GCA_031119595.1 Patulibacter sp.
CCTCGTCGCGGTATTCGAGCAGGAAGTACAACTCGCCGAAGACCTTCGCGAGGTTCCCGCGGTTGATCTCGTCGATGATCAAGACGTACGGGTGGTCCGGGTCGACGCGGGCCTCCTCGGCGATCGCCTTGAACGGGCCCGCGACGAGGTCGTAGGCGAGCGCGCCGTTCTCGCCCGAGCGAGGGCGGTACCCCTCGACGAAGTCCTCGTAGGCGTAGGACGGGTGGAATTGCAGGAGTCG
>JAVHXX010000302.1 GCA_031119595.1 Patulibacter sp.
GGGCACGGGAGAGGTTGTCGACGCCGGCCTTGGCGGCGGTGTACGGAATCATGCCGGGCAGCGGCACGATCGCCGACTGCGACGCGGTGTTGAGGATGTAGCCCTTGCGCTCGACGACGTACGGGACGGTCGCGCGGATCGTGTTCCACACGCCGGTGAGGTTCACGGCGATGGTGCGGTCCCAGTCGCTGTCGCGGAGGCCGCGGAGCGTGCCGACGGGCGAGACGCCGGCGTTCGCGACGACGACGTCGATGCCGCCGAAGTGGCTCACGGCGGCGTCGACGGCCTGCGTGAGCTGTTCACGGTCGGTGACGTCGGCGAAGGCCGCGAACCCGCCGAGCTCGGTCGCGAGTTCCTCGAGCAGCTCGCGCTCGAGGCCGACGAGCACGACCTTCGCGCCGCGCTTCGCGGACGCCCGCGCGATCTGCGCGCCGATGCCGCGCGCGGCGCCGGTCACGAGGACGACGCGGCCGTTGAGGTCATAGCGAGGAGCCATGCGCTCGACCCTACCCGACCGCGCGCCAGATTGGTACGGGCCCGTACCGCCGGTGGCGGTCGCGGGGTGAACCGGCTTCTATTGGCCGAGCGAGCCCTTGACGTCGTCGACGAGGGTGCTCAGCGAGCCGCCGTTCGTGGTGGTGACGTCGAGCTTGGAGATGCTGTCGCTGAGCCAGTAGCCGAAGCCACCACCGAGGGCGGCCATCACGGCGCCGATCACGAGCCCGCGGACGAGCCGGACGCCCGTCCCGGCACGGGGCTTGGAGGGCGCAGCGGCGCTGCGACCCCGGCCACCGGCTGCGGGACCGCTCGGGCCCTGGTCGTAGGCGTCTTCCGGCCACGCCTGCTCGGCGGCGCGCGGCTGGAGCCGCTGCACGCCCGTGCCGGCACCCGTGGCCGGACCGGCGATGCCGCCCGTGAGCGCGGCGCGACGCGAGACGCGGGTTGCGCCCGTCGGCTCGCCGTCACCGAGGCGCGTGATCGAGGTGGCGTCCTCGGAGGGGCCGAGGCGCGTGGCGGCGGTCTGGTCGGCGCCGAACAGCATCTCGAGCATCTGGCCCGCCGACGCCGGGCGGTACGCGGGGTCGAAGGAGAGGGCGGCCTCGACGGCGTCCGCGACGTGCGGCGGCACGCCGGACACGAGCCGGTCGAGGCGCGGCGGACGCTGCTCGCGCTGGGCGAGGACGAGGTCGGCGAGCGAGACGCCCGTGAACGGGAGCCGGCCGGTCATGAGCTGGAAGATCACGACGCCGAGGCCGTAGATATCGGCCTGGGGCGTGGCCTTTCCGCCGGACGCCTGCTCCGGGGCGAGGTAGGAGACGGTGCCGAGGACGGCGCCGTGCTGGGTGACCTGGAGCGTGTCGCCGGCCCAGGCGATGCCGAAGTCGGCGAGCTTCACCTGGCCGTCGTCGGCGAGCATGATGTTGCCCGGCTTGACGTCGCGGTGGATCACGCCGTGGCGGTGGGCGTGGGCGAGGGCCCGGCAGGCGCCGTCGGCGAGATGCAGGGTGCCGTCGACCGAGAGCCGACCGTGCTCGGAGAGCAGCTGGGCGCCGGAGCGGCCCGCCACGTACTCCATGACGATGTAGTACCGGCCCTTGTCCGGGTCGAAGCCGTAGTCGAAGACCTGGACGATGTTGGGGTGCACCAGGCGGGCAGCGGACTTCGCCTCGCGCTGGAACCGCTGTACGAACTGGGTGTCGTCGGCGAGGTGCTCGGCGAGCAGCTTGATCGCCACGTACCGCTCGAGGCGCGAGTCGAAGGCCCGCACGACGGTCGACATGCCGCCGGAACCGATGCGCTCGCCGATCTCGTACCGGCCGATGAGGACGTCGCCGGGCATCAGCGGTGCTGCCCCAGGGCGCGTTCGATCTGCTTGCGGGCGTCGTGGAGCTGCTGCCGGACCTGGTTCGGGCTGGGCACCTGGACGCCGTTCGGGAGGGTGATGCCACCGGTGTCGTCGCCCTGGTCGCCCTGGTCGGCGCCGGGGTCCGGGGAGGTGCCGTCGGTGCCGACGCCGCCCGAGGAGGGCGAGGTTCCGTCCGGGGCGGGCGTGGGCGTGGGCTCGACGGATGGGGTCGGGGTCGGCGTCTGCGCGTCGGGGGTGGGCGTCGTCGGTGTGGTCTCCGGCGTCGTCTCGGTGGTGTCCGGGAGGTTCGCGTCCGCGGCGGACTGGCACTCGGCGATCGCCGCCGTGCGCACCCGCTCGAGGGCGGCGGACAGCTGGCGCTCGGTGTTCGCGTTGGTCGTCACGGGGAGGTTGTCGATCGTCTTCGAAGCGCTTGCCAGGCGGCCCCGGACGGCGTCGCAGTGACCCGCGGCCGCGTAGGAGCGGATCTTCGAGAGATCGGTCGCGAGGTCCTGGGCATCCGACTTGGGGATACCGACGGTGGGCGGGTGCATCGCGAACGCGACTCCGGTCCCGAGACCGAACGCGACGAGGCAGAAGAGGATCCAGCGAAACGCCTTCATCGAACGCCCATGTTCGCGGGTCGGGGGGACGGGTGGCACCGGTTCACGCGCCAGAACGGCCGTGCGATCCCTCCACCGGAGCGCTCTGCGCCCGAGATTCCGGGCTGCCCGCCCTGACCGGTTCGATGGATCACAGACCCGCTCCGAGGCGGTCGGCGAGGGCGTCGGGGAGGCCCGCGGCGCGGATCGCGGCCTGCGCGGTGGCAACGTCGTAGGCGACGCGATGCCACGTGCAGGTACGCCCGTCCGTGTCGAGCTCGATCCAGCCCGCCCGCGGGTCGCGGTCGCGCGGCTGGCCCACGCTGCCGGGGTTGAAGATCCAGTTCCGTTCGCCGAATTCGACCGTGTCGCCGTCGGTGCGGAGCACCCCGGCCGCGCCGCCGACCACGGAGTCGTCGAGGCGCCACGACAGCGCGAGGTGCGAGTGGCCGACGACCACGATCTGCGAGACCTGGTCCTCGAGGCAGGCGCGGGCGACCTCGGGTTCGACGACGTACTCCCACGCGGGATCACGGATCGAGCCGTGTGCGAGTCCGATGCCCTGGTGCTGGACGGCGCTCGGCCACGAGCCGATCTCGGCGCGTTCGTCGGCGCTGAGCTGCTGGCCGGTCCACGAGATCGCGATCCGTGCCGAGCGCGAGAAGCCCTCCGCGGTCGTCACCCCGGACGCGACGAGGTCGTGGTTGCCCGCGAGGAGGATCGAGCAGTGCTTGCGCAGGAGACTCAGGCAGGCGCCAGGGCGCGCGCCGTACCCGACGACGTCGCCGAGCGACCACACCTCGTCGACTCCGACCTCGTCGATCGCCGCCAGGGTGGCCTGGAGCGCCTCGAGGTTGCCGTGGACGTCGGACAGGATCGCGACCCTCACGGTCGGCCGCCCGTCACGGCTGCTGGCCCTGACCGCCTGCGCCGTATCGCTGGTCGTAGCGCTCGACGGCGTCGTCGAGGGCATCGGCGAGTTCGGCCGCGAACTGCGGCGACACGATGATCTGCGAGACGACCATGCCGGGCGTCTCGGGGGCATGCTCGTCGGGGGTGCGGTCGACGTGCGCGAAGGTGAGCGTCACCTCGTACGGGCTGACGGTGACGTCGGCGAAGTTCGCGTAGTTCGCGCGCAGGTCGGGAGCCGCGTGGAGCCGGTAGCGGGGGATGTCGCCTTCGTCGGCCATCGCCGCAAACTAGCATCGGGCCGGTGCGCTACCTCGTGATCGCCGTCGGTCGGCTCCGCCCGCCGTACACGGACGACGCCGACCACTACCTCGGGCGCCTGCGCGCCCACGGCAAGGTCGAGATGGTCGAGGTCCGCACCGACGACCAGGTCGAGAAGCGCATCCCCGACGGGGCCTACGTGGTGCTGCTCGACGAGCGCGGCAAGAGCCGCAGCTCGGTCGCGTTCAGCGAGTGGCTCGACGAGCGTCGCCTCGACGGCCGCACGCTCGTATTCGTCGTCGGCGGGGCGTACGGGCTGTCGCTGCCGCGCGCGAACGAGACGATCAGCTTCGGCCCGATGACGTTGCCGCACCAGCTCGCGAGGGTGGTGCTCCTCGAACAGCTCTATCGTGGGCTGTCGATCCTCGCCGGGTCTCCGTACCACCACGCCGACACCCCCGGGAGCTGACCCCCACCCGATGCCGAACGACCCTCACGCCACCGCAGCCCATGGCATCGACGCGGCCGTCCGCACCGCGATCGCGCAGCGCGCGGCGGCGGTGTCCGGGGTGGAGGTCGCGCCCGCCGAGGTGGTGCTGAGCGCGCCGCGGCAGGCGGGTCACGGTGATCTCGCCACGAACGTGGCGATGGTGCTCGCGAAGCGCGCCGGGAAGCCCCCGCGCGAGCTGGCCGAGGGGATCGTCGCGGGGTTGCTCGAGGATCTCGGTGACCGGCTGGCCGGCGCCGAGGTGGCCGGACCGGGCTTCATCAACCTCACCCTGGGCGAGCCGCTCTTCCGCGAGGCGCTCGGGACGGTCGGCGCCGTCGGGCGCCGCTGGGGCGGTGGCGGGGTGTCCCGGGCCGACAAGATCAACGTCGAGTTCGTGTCCGCGAACCCGACCGGCCCGATGCACATCGGCCATGCCCGCAACGCGGCCTACGGCGATGCGCTCGCGCGGCTGCTCGCGTTCCACGGACACGACGTCGACACCGAGTTCTACGTCAACGACTTCGGCAGCCAGGTGAAGAACCTCGGCCGGTCGATCCGCGCCCGCGCGCTCGGCGAGGACGTGCCGGAGGACGGGTACAAGGGCGAGTACGTGAAGGACCTCGCGGCGTCGATCCCCGATGCGGCCACGGCCGACGACGAGCGCCTCGCGGCCGAGGGCGTGGCGGCGATGCTCGACCGCGCGAAGGCCACGCTCGAGACGTTCGGCGCGCATTTCGACCGCTTCTTCAGCGAGAAGACGTTGCACGAGGGCGATCCGAGCGCCGTCGACCGCGCGCTCGAGCTGCTGCGCGAGTCCGGTGACCTCGAGCTCGAGGACGGTGCCTGGTGGTTGCGCAGCGAGAAGCGCGGCGACGACAAGGATCGCGTCGTGATCCGCGCGAACGGCGAGCCGACCTACTTCGCGAGCGACATCGCGTACATGCGCGACAAGGTCGAGCGGGGCTACGAGCGGTCGATCCTGGCGGTCGGCGCCGACCATCACGGCTACATCGCCCGCATGAAGGCGGCGTACGCGAGCTTCGGGAACGATCCCGACGACCTCGAGCTGCTGATCATGCAGCTCGTGAACCTCGTCGAGAACGGCGAGCCGATCAAGATGAGCAAGCGGGCCGGGCAGTTCGTCACGGTCGACGACCTCGTCTCGTACATCGGCGTCGATGCGGCCCGGTGGTATCTGCTGCAGCGCTCGCACGACACGGCCATCGAGCTCGACGTGGAGCTCGCCCGCAAGGAGTCGAGCGAGAACCCGGTCTACTACGTGCAGTACGCGCATGCGCGCGCCTGTTCGGTCCTCGACCGCGTGGGTGCCGAGGCGCAGGGCGTGGTCGAGCGGCTCGATGGCGGCGACGCCGCCGCGGTGGCGGGTCTCGGCGCGGCCGTCGAGCCGGCCGAGCGCACCCTGATCATCAAGCTCGGGGAGCTCCCGGACGTGGTCGCCCACGCCGCGGATCGCCGCGCGCCGCATCGCATCGCGACGTTCGCGCTCGAGCTCGCCCAGACGTTCACCGCCTTCTACCGCGACTGTCAGATCGCCGGCGCCGAGGGCGACGGGGTGGAGGCGTGGCGTGCGGCGCTCACGGCCGTCACGCGGGACGCCCTCGCGACCTGCCTCGACCTGCTCGGCGTGAGCGCGCCGGAGCGGATGGAGCGGCGCGAGGACGAGGCGGCGGCCGCGGCCTGAGCGGCCG
>JAVHXX010000303.1:0-5463 GCA_031119595.1 Patulibacter sp.
TCGCTTCCTACTACGTTCAGGTGCGCGGATATCAGGCGCGGATCGCGCTGGCCCAGGCCACGATCCGGCTCGCGCTCGCGCCGAAGAGCAAGGCGTCGTACCGGGCGATCAATGCTGCCCGCGATCACGTGCGCCGCTTCGGCGCCCGCACCCCACCGGACGCGATGCGCAGCGCGAACTACCCGGGGGCGAAGAAGCTCGGTCGCGGGCAGGGCTACGACGATCCGCACGCGCATCCGGGTGGGCTGTCGAAGCAGTCGGTGATGCCCGAGGGGCTGGAGGCGCTGCGCTTCTACGACCCGCCCGAGACCGAGGCGCGCTTCCGCGACCGTGCCCGCGAGCTCGCGAAGCTGCGGGATCGGCCCTACCCGCCGGGCACGTTCCAGATCGGCGACGAGCCGCCGCGCTGAGCGACGGCCCGGCGCCGCTGTGGCGCGCGGGCGGCCGCCGGGCCGATGGCTGCGACAATGCGGCGATGTCCGCCGACGCCCTCCTCGCGCTGCTCGACGCCCAGCCGCACGCCAAGGCCGTGCTCGCCGGGGTGGCCGCGGGCCGCCAGGAGCTGTCGCACGCGTATCTGATCACCGGACCGGGCGGGAGCGGCAAGGGTGCCCTGGCTGCCGAGATCGCTGCGGCGGCCCTCGCCACGCCGTCGATCGAGGGGCCGCTCACGCCGGAGCGCGTCGACGACGACCTCCGCACCCGCGTGCACCGGCGGGTCCACCCGGACCTCGCCTGGGTCGTGCCGACGAGCGGCGCCGGCATCCTCGTCGAGGACGTCGAGACGCAGGTGCTCGCGGCCGCCGGTTCGACGCCGCTCGTGGCGTCCCGGCGGATCTTCGTGATCGAGGAGGTCGACCGCCTCAACGACTCCGCGGCCAACCGCCTCCTGAAGACCATCGAGGAGCCGCCGGCGTACGTGCACCTGCTGCTGCTGAGCAGCCGCGCGGGCGAGGTGATGGACACCATCGCGAGCCGTTGTCAGCGGATCCGTCTCGAGGGGCTCGAGCAGGCGAAGGTCGTCGAACGGCTCGAGCGGTCGGGGGTCGAGTCCGAGCTCGCGCGCAGCGCGGCCGGCATCGCCGGCCCGGACGGCGACCTCGCGGCACTGCTCGCCGATCCGCAGCTCGGGAAGCCGCTGCGCGAGGCCGCCGAGCGGTACGCGATCGGATCGCTCCAGGGCAACGTCGCCGCACCGTGGGAGGCGCTCCTCGACCGCGCGAACGCCGCAGGTACGCGCGCGTCGGATGCCGTCACCGAGCAGGGCGAGCCGATGCTCGAGCACCTCGAGGGCCGCGACAAGACGAGCTTCGTGAAGACCGTCGAGGAGCGGGCGAAGCGGGCCGGCCGCCAGGCGCGCAACGCCGAACTCGACGCTGCGTTGTCGCTGACCGCCGCCTGGCTGCGCGACCTCTGGGTCCTCTCGCTCGACGCCGGCGACACCGTCCGCGCGATCGACCGCACGTCAGCGCTCCACGACACCCTCGCCTCGCTCGCGGCGACGGCCGACGAGCGCCGCGCTCTCGCGCCGCGCCTCGCCGACGTCGTCGACCAGGTCGAGCGGTCGCGTGCGGCGCTCAAGGTGAACGCCTCCGAGGGCCTGCTGCTCGACGCACTCGCGGTGCAGATCGGCTCGATCGCCCACGGACGGCCGGTCACGGCGTGAGCCGCCGCCGGCACGTCCGCGACGCCGCGGGCACGGGCGCCGGGGCGGACCGCGCGTGACGGTCGGCGAGGTCGACCTCGAGGCCGGTCGGCGGCCGCTGACGCTCCGATCGGCGATCGGGTGGCTCGTGATGATCGCGGCCGTCGTCGTCGTGATCCTCGTCGGCAACCACCACGCCCACGAGATCGCGCACACCCTGCGGACGGTGTCGGTGTGGCCGGTCCTCGGTGCCGCGGCGCTGCATGCGATCACGCTCGCGTTGCGGTCGGAGGCGTGGCGGATCGGCCTGCGGGCGGTCGGTGCGAGTACGCTGCCGCTCGGCGCGATCCACCGGGCCAATGCGCTGGCGTTCCTCGTGGGCACGGTGCAGGGCGAGTTGAGTCTGCCGGCACGCGTGGCCGCGCTGCGGCGCGCCGAGCCCGATCGCGCGCCGACGGCGGTGCAGACCGCCATGGTCGATGCGCCGCTCGCGCTCGTGGAGATCGCGGGGCTGTTCGCGTTCGCGGCGCTCTGGAAGCCCGTGCTCATCGTGGGCACGCTCGCGATCGCGGTGGCGCTGCCGGTGCTCGCGCGGCGCGTCGCCCCGAGCCGTCCCGAGGGTTCGCCGCTGCGCGGGCTCATGGTCGCCTCGGACCTCGCCGCGCTGCGCCGGCTCGTGGTCGTGATGGCGGGCGTGGTGCTCGTCTCGGCCCTCCGCGTGTGGGTGATCCTGCTCGCGTTCCACCTCCACGCCGACGTGACGAGCGTGGCCAAGGTCATCGCCGCCGTCACGGTGATCGGCGTGTTCCCGATCGGGATCGGCACCGGCCCGGCCGCCACGATCGCCTCGCTCTCCTCGGGCGTCTCGGCGACCACCACCGACGGCATCGCGTTCAGCGCCGGCCTCGCCATCAGCGCCACGAGCGTGCTCGGCGTCCTGATCTACGCCGTGCTCACGTGGGGCTGGTCCGCGCGGCGGCTGGTGGTGCGGCGCGGCTGAGGGCCCGGGCGCCGCGCGGGCAGCTCGGTCAGGCGACGGCGGTGATGAGCAGCGCGATCGCGGGCACGAGGCCCTGGATGAGCGCGCCGCGGAGCAGGCGGCCGCGGGTCGAGATGATCAGCACCAGCGCGGCGCCGAGCATCGAGAGCAGGGCGAAGATCACGACGGCCGCGCCCCAGTGGTGCAGTCCGGCGAACTGGCCGACGGCGGCGTGGGCGTTCGCGACGTCCGCGGGGCTGCCGGTCGCGCCGACGGCGGTCACGAGGTTCGACAGGTGCTCGAGGTCCGAGTGCTCAGACCGCAGCCGGATGAACCCGACCACGATCCCGATGGCCAGGAAGAGGTTGTAGAAGCCCTGGTTGAGCGCCATCGGCTTCACGTGGTCGGCCTCTTCCTGCGAGCCGATGCCGAAGCCCTTCCAGGTCGACGGCTTCGAGAACACGATGCTCTCGAGGTAGAAGAAGAGCACGTGCAGTGCGGCGGCCACGAGGGCGAGGATCTGGGCGGAGAGCGGCATGGCGCGACCCTACCCGGCGCCGCCGCCGGTCACCGCTTCGCGGCGGTCAACTTCCGGATGTACGGGTGAACGCCCTCGGCGGTCGTCCAGGCCGTGGTGCCGCCGGTCGACAGCGCCAGCGATTCGCCTTGGCCGTCATCGAGTCCGGTCGGGGACACGCAGGGCGTGCGGCGCAGCGTGGTCGTGATGGGCTCGCCGCCACGGCGCTTCCAGACCGAGAGGCTGAAGTAGCCGCGGACGGCGATGGTCGAGCCGTCACGCGACACGTCGCCGCCGGTCGCGAGGGGGATCGAGATCGGCCCGATCTTGCGGAGCGTCGCCGTGCCGCCCCAGGGCAGCGGCGGGCTCAGCGCGTACGCATTGCCGCCGGCCAGCCCCTTGGTCACCACGACGAGCGTGCCGCGCTTCGGGTCGACCAGGAGCGTCTCGGCGTCGTGGGCGCCGTCCGGGTAGTGCAGCCGCAGCCGCTGCCCGGGCGCGGTGTCGCCGCCGCCGACCGCGTTCACGGGCTCGGGCACCCGGTAGATGTCGATCGACGCGCGCACCGCGTTGTTGTCGCCGATGTCCGCGGCGTAGATGACCGGCCCGTCCGGCCCGGGACCGGCGGCGATGTCCTCCCAGTCGACGTTCTCCGCGCCGGGGACCGTCCAGTTGCCGGCGACCGAGCCGTCGTCACGGATCGCCGAGAGGACCGGTGGGGCGCCGCTGTCGTCGATGCCCCAGAGCAGGTGCGGCGTGCGGCGGCTCGCGACCAGTCCCGAGAGCTCGTTGAGGTTGCCGTCCGTGACGCGCCCAAGCCGCGCGACGGCGAGCTTCTGGCACAGCGGCGGGGCGCTGGCGGCCGCGTTCGACGGGCGGGTGGTCGCCTCGGACTTCTTCAGGTCGGCGATCTCGGCCTGGATCGCCGCGGACCGCTCGGACTGGCGGCCGAGCTTCACCACGCCCGCGACGACCACGAGCACGACGATGAGGGCCGCCGCTGCGGCGACGGCTGGGTGGCGGCGGCGGGCCATGCGACCAGTGTGCCGGGCCCCGCGGCGCGGGGCGGCACCCGGGCGTCGCGCCGCCGCGCCGCGGCGACTACTTCCAGGTGACGTTGAGCTTGTTCGTCGCCGGGTCGTAGACGGACCAGGTGGCGCCCTTCAGCGAGCCGCCGCCGGGGATGAGGTAGGTCTGGCAGGCGTCGAACGACTTGCCGGGGCCGAAGTCCTTCGGCTGGGTGTCCTCGTTGCAGGCGTCGAAGGTGCCCATGACGATGAGCGAGTTCTGCTCCTGGTCGCGGTCGTCGAGACCGCCGAGGAAGTGCTGCGGCGTGGTGCCGGAGAGGTCGGTCTTGCCCGCGTTCTTCACGCTGAGCTTGAGGTAGTACGGGCTCGACGCCTTCTCCTTGGCATCGAGGTCCATGTTCTTGAAGTCGCTCATCGACGCCTTCGTGATCGACTTCACCGTGATCGTCACGATGCCTGACTTGTTGTTGCTCGAGTCCTTGTAGTCGAGCGTCGCCGACTGGCCGATCTTGAGCTGCGTGCCCGCCGCGGTGGTGCCGGGCGACGGCGGGGCGTCGACGCCGGGCGTCTTGCCCGTAGTCGTCGAGGCGGGCGACGTCGCCGGGCTCGAGGCGGCGACGTCGGTGGTGGTCGCGGCCGGCGTGCTCGCCGGGGCTGCGGCTGAGGTGGCGCTGCTCGCGGCCGAGGCCGAGTCGCTGCCGTCGCTGCTGCTTCCGCACGACGCCAGGCCTGCGGTGCAGGCGATGGCGAGAAGCGCCGGAACGATGGGGGTGAGCGGGCGACGCATGGAGCGGTTCCTCAAGGGCGGAATTGGCACGATGGCGCTCCATGGTAGGCGCGGACGCGCCCGCCGTCGAGCGGCCTGGGAGCCTCGATTTGGACCCGCGGTATCCGAGGTTCTCGCGCGCCCGCGACGCGCCCGCGCGAAGAGATCATCGACGCTCGACGCAGGTGGCGTCGTCGCCGACCCGGAGCCGTTCGTGCACCCCCGTGTGCGCGTCAGCACGCGAGCCGCGGCGAAGCTCGCTACCATGCGCGAGCACGCCGATGTAGCTCAGGGGTAGAGCACTTCACTCGTAATGAAGGGGTCGTGGGTTCAAATCCCACCGTCGGCTTAAGCAGGAACAGCCTGCAAATCGCAACATTCTGAGGCCCGCCACCGTGCGGGCCTCAGTCGTTCTAGGTCCGCCAGGACAACTACAGGACAATTCGGGCTGTCCTGCGTGTCCTATCGACGCGACCGTGCAGGCTGCGTTTCCGGGCTCCACGCACAGGATCCCCCGCGTTCCGCGTA
>JAVHXX010000303.1:5473-5799 GCA_031119595.1 Patulibacter sp.
CTAGCCGAAGGCCGCCGACTGCGGCAACGTCCCACGGCCTCTACATGCGTTGCATTTGCCGGTGCCCTTGCACGTGAAGCAAGGTTCTCCGGGCGCGGCCTGGTCGTAGTTGGCTTGTCCGGATCCGTGGCAGTTGCCACAGGTGCCGGTGCGGTCGCAAGCAGAGCAAGCGACCATCGTCGGTTCCTGCGTGACCTGCCAAGGGGCGTTGCCAGTCATTGGACGCCGGAGTTGCGCACCGCAGCTCTGGCACGCGACCACCTCGAACGCGACGGCTGGACCGGTGCCCGTCCGGTACCCCGGGCCGGGCGCGGGTGTCCCAGCAC
>JAVHXX010000304.1 GCA_031119595.1 Patulibacter sp.
CTGCCGCCTTCACGACGGCGCAGCAGCGGCTCCGCGGCGCGGCACCGGCCATCCGGGCCACGTTCGCGGCGATCGCCGCCTCACTGACGTACGCGCTGACCCGCTCGGCCTGCGGCGCGAGCGAAGAGGCAGGGGCGACGTCCGGCATGCCTGGATCGTATCTGGCCGGGCTGCCGGAGCCGCGGGCGTCGGCCCGGGTGGACCGCCCGCGTCAGCCGCGGGCGGGACCGCTCGCGGCGCGCGCGGCCGGGAGCAGCTCGGCGATGTCCCAGGCGACGATCCCGTCGGCGGTGCCGGCGCGCCGCGCGGCGAGATGACCGGCGCGCGCATGCAGGCGTACCGCGGCACAGGCCGCGAGGAACGGGTCGACCCCGCTCGCGAGCGCGGCCCCGGTGGCGCCCGCGAGGACATCACCCGTCCCCGCGGTCGCCAGGGCCGGAGCGGAGAGGTCGTTGATCGCCACGACGCCGTCGGGGGTCGCGATGATCGTGTCGTCGCCCTTGAGGACGACCACGGCGCCGCTGCGGCGGGATGCCTCGCGTGCGGCGTCGAGTCGCCCCGCACCGATCTCCGACGACGTCCGGTCGAGCAAGCGGCCGAGCTCACCGGCGTGCGGCGTGAGCACGAGCGGCGCGTCGCGGCGGAGTCGCTCCGGGTCACCGGCGAATGGCGCGAGCCCGTCGGCGTCGAGGACCACGGGACGGTCGGACCCGAGAGCGGCGTGCACGAGCGCCTCGGCGTGCTCGTCGTCGCCGAGGCCCGGGCCGACCACCACGCCGTCCGCCCTGCGGCCGAGCAGGTCCGCGAGGGCGGATTCGAGGTCCCGGTCCGGGAAGGGCTGCACGATCGCCTCTGGTGCCGCGCCGCGCACCAGGCCGACCGCCGCCTCGGAGACCACCGCGGTCACGTACCCCGCACCGCCGCGCTGCGCGCCGCGGACCGCGAGCACCCCGGCGCCTGGGTATTTCGCGCCGCCCGCGAGCACGACGACCGCGCCCGCGGCGTACTTGTGGCTGTCCGCGGACCGCGTGGGAAGCGCGCGCACCGCCCGGTCGGTCAGCGCCCCGATCGAGGGTGTCACCGGCGTGCCGGCGGGGATCCCGATGTCGGCGACGTGGAGTGCGCCGACGTGATCCTTGGCGGGGTGCACGAGGTGACCAGGAGACGGGCGGTGGAAGGTGACCGTGGCGACGGCCCGGATGGCCTCGCCGGCGACCGCGCCGGTCGCGGCATCGATCCCGCTCGGCAGGTCGCAGGCGACCACCGGGACACCGCTCGCCTCCATGGCGCGGACCGCGTCGAGTTCGACGCCGTGCGGCGCTCCGGTGACCCCGGTGCCGAGGAGCGCATCGATCACGCCCGCGGCGCCGCGGAGGGCCTTGCCATCGTCACCCGAGGCGAACGGAACCGGCGCAGGGCCGAGCCGCTCGAGCGCGATCGCGGCGTCGCCGCGGTAGGCATCGACCGGCCGTGTCGTGAGCACGACGACGTCGCGGCCGAGCTCGCGGAGCACGCGGCCGGCGATGAAGCCGTCGCCGCCGTTGTTCCCGGGGCCGCACACGACGGCGATCCGACCGGTCGGCAACACCGCAGCCGCCACGCGCGCAAGGGCCGCCCCGGCGCGCTCCATGAGCTCGATCCCGGCGATGCCGCGATCCTCGATCGCGTAGGCGTCGCTCGCACGCAGTTCCTCCGGGAGCAACAGCGGCGCGAGCCAGGTCGGCAGGGCGGTGGTCGGGTCCGTCAACGGGCGGCCCTCCTCGTCGCGGTCAGGACGGCGTGACGGGGACGAGCATCGCGACCGCGGCGGCGGCGAGCTTCGTGTGGGTGATCGAGACCTCGACGCGGCCGCGGCCCTCGAGCGACCCGTGCAACACGATCTCCGGGGCGCCGGTCGGGCCGTGCACCACCTCGATCTCGCGCGCGTCCCACGACTCCAGCCTAAGGGCTTTCACCACTGCCTCCTTGGCGCAGAACCGGGCAGCGTAGGACCGCGCCGGCACCGCCTGGGCGTCGGCATAGGCCTGCTCGGCGTCGGTGAAGAGCCGTGCCTTCAGGCTCGGCGTGCGCGCGAGCGCGGCCTCCATGCGGTCGACCTCGAGCAGGTCGATGCCGAGCATCGTGCGGCCCGTCTACTCGACGGTGACGGTCTTGGCGAGGTTGCGCGGCTGGTCGACGTTGAGGCCGCGCTTCACGGCGATCTCGTAGGCCAGCAGCTGCAGCGGGATCACGGCGAGCAGGGGCTGGATCGTCCAGTCGGTGAGCGGCACCGGGAAGACCTCGTCGGTGTGCTCGGACATCGCCGTCTCGTCGCCGGCGGTCACCACGGCCAGGACATGCGCACCGCGGGCGCGGACCTCCTGGATGTTCGAGATGACCTTCTCGCGGACGGGCGAGTTCGTCGCCACGACCACGACGGGCGTCTGCTCGTCGAGGAGGGCGATCGGTCCGTGCTTCATCTCCCCCGCCGGGTAGGCGTCGGTGGCGATGTAGCTGACCTCCTTGAGCTTCAGCGCACCCTCGAGGGCCACCGGGTAGCCGACGTGGCGCCCCAGGTAGAGGAAGAAGTCGGCGGCGTGATGGTCCTCGGCGGCGCGCTTGATGGTCGCCTCGGACTGGTCGAGCAGCGCGGTGATCGCGTGCGGGACCGCCTTGAGCTCGCCGATCAGGCGGCGACGCTCGGCCGGGCCCTGCGTCTCACGGAGCTCACCGAGCTTGATGCCGAGGAGGTACATGACCGCGAGCTGGCAGAGGAACGTCTTCGTGGCGGCGACGCCGATCTCGAGCCCGGCGCGCGTGTAGAGGACGCCGTCGGCGTCGCGGGTGGCCTGCGAGCCCATCACGTTCGTCACCGCGAGCACGGTGGCGCCCTGCTCGCGGGCGACGCGCATCGCCGCGAGGGTGTCGGCGGTCTCGCCGGACTGCGTGATGCCGATGACGACGTCGCTCGGACGCAGTACGGGGCTGCGGTAGCGGTACTCGGAGGCGACCTCGACGTCGACGGGCACGCGGGCGTACTCCTCGATCACGTACCGGCCGAGCAGACCCGCGTGGTACGAGGTGCCGCAGGCGACGATCACGATGCGCGTGGCATCGCGCAGCGGCTGGAGGTCGAAGTCCTCGCCGAAGTCGACGGCGTCGTCCTGCCAGAGGCGGTCCGCGAGGGTCTCGGCGACGGCGTCGGCCTGCTCGTGGATCTCCTTCAGCATGAAGGTGTCGTAGCCGCCCTTCTCAGCGGTCTCCTCGTCCCACTCGACCTCGTAGGCCTCACGGGCGACCGTCGTGCCGGTGGCCGTCGTGATGACGGGGCCGTCGGGGCGGAGGTCGACGATCTCGTTGTCCTCGATCGTGATCGCGTGGCGGGTGTACTGGAGGAACGCCGGGATCGCAGAGCCGATGAAGACCTCACCGTCGCCCTGGCCGATGACGAGCGGGCACTCCTTGCGGAAGGCGACGAGGCGCCCGGGCTCGGCGGCGGACATCGCGACGAAGGCGTAGTGCCCCTCGAGCTCGGCGACGGCTGCGGCGACGGCACCGGCGAGGTCCTGGTCACCGAACGACGCGATGAGGTGCGCGATGACCTCCGCGTCGGTCTCGGACGTGAACGTGGCGCCGGCGGCGACGAGGCGCTCGCGGAGCACGGCGAAGTTCTCGACGATGCCGTTGACGACGACGTGGATGCGGTCGGCGGTGTCGAAATGCGGGTGGGCGTTGGCCTCGGTGACCCCGCCATGGGTGGCCCAGCGGGTGTGGCCGATGCCCGTGTGCACGCCGGAACCGTTGGAGTAACCGTTGAGCCCGCCACGAGCCTCCACCGCGGCGCGGAGGTTGGCGAGGTTGCCGACGGCGCGCACCGACGAGACGTTGCCACCCTCGCTCAGGCCCGAGACGCCGGCGGAGTCGTATCCGCGGTACTCGAGCCGCTGGAGGCCCTCGAGCAGGACCTCGTCGAGCTCACGAGGACCGAGATATCCGACGATTCCGCACATAAGGACTCCGAGGTTCGCGACGATGGGAAGGCCCGCGAACGGCTTTCGACGTTAGCAATCGGACCTCCTGTGCAGGTCCGGGAAGGGTCACTCAGGCGAGTGCGCGCACCCGCGAGGCGACCCGCTCGCACAGGGCCGTGGCGAGCTCGGCGCTGGGCGCCTCGACCATCACGCGTACGAGCTGTTCGGTGCCGCTGGCGCGCAGCAGGATGCGCCCGTCTCCACCGAGTTCGGCCGCGACGGTGTCGCGCGCGGCGAGGACGTCCTCGTCCTGGAGCGCGGCGTCACGGTCCGGGACGGGGACGTTCACGAGGAGCTGCGGCATCTTCGTCATGCCGTCGCGTTCGCGGAGGTCCGCACCGGCGAGGGCCTCGAGCACCAGGAGGGCGCTCGCGATGCCGTCGCCCGAGGGGCAGAAGCCGAGGTCGATGATGTGGCCCGACTGCTCGCCGCCGAGCCGCCACTTGCGGTCGCGGAGCGATTCGAGCACGTAGCGGTCGCCGACGCCGGTGATGTCGACCTCGATGCCGGACTCCGCCATTGCGCGGTGGAACCCGAAATTGGTCATCACCGTCACCGAGACGCCGCCGCCGAGTTCGCCGGTGCGGTGGAGATGGCGGGCGATCAGGGCGATGAGTTCGTCGCCGTCGACCACGTGGCCGTCGCGATCGACCGCGAGCACGCGGTCACCGTCGCCGTCGAAGGCGAACCCGATGTCGTGGGCTCCCTCCTTCATCAGCGCGCTGAGTGGACCGAGATGCGTGGAGCCGCAGTTGTCGTTGATGTTCTCGCCGTCGGGGACGACCGCCACGGCGGTGACGTCGGCACCGAGCCGACGGAAGATCTCCGGCGCGACCTTGTAGGTGGCACCGTTCGCGCAGTCGAGCGCGACCTTCATCCCGGCGAGGTCGAGACCCTCGAACCGCTCCGCGAGCACGCGGAGGTAGTCCTCCCCGGCGCCGAGCAGACGGGTCACGCCGCCGTGGTGACGACCCGTGCCGTGATCGGCCCGGAGTCGCGCCTCGATGCGCGCCTCGACCTCGTCGTCGAGCTTGTGTCCGTCGGGCCCGAAGAACTTGATGCCGTTGTCGGCATACGGGTTGTGCGACGCAGAGATGACCGCGGCGAGCTCGATGCCGTGGCGGACCAGCAGCAACGGTGCCGCCGGCGTGGGCAGCACGCCGCCCGAGACGACCGCCGCACCGCTGCTCGCGGCGCCGGCGGCCAATGCCGACTCGAGCATGGGGCCCGAGCGGCGCGTGTCGCGGAGGACCAGCAGGCTGGCCGCTCCGAGCTCGTCCGTGGCGGCACGACCGAGCTGAAGCGCGAGCGAGGCAGTGAGTACCTCGCCCGCCACTCCGCGGACCCCGTCCGTGCCGAACAACTTGCGTTCGGCCATGGCGCGGGGTGTTAGCGCTTGCTGAACTGCGGGCGCTTACGGGCCTTCTTGAGGCCGGCCTTCTTGCGCTCCTTGACGCGAGCGTCACGCGTCAGGAAGCCACGGCGCTTGAGCTCCGTACGCAGCTGCGGATCGGCCTCGAGCAGGGCGCGCGAGACGCCGTGGCGCAGGGCGCCGGCCTGGGCGGCGACGCCACCACCGTGGATGGCGGCAACGACGTCGACCTTCTCCTCGAGCGCGACGACCTCGAGCGGCTGCCGGAGCACCCGCTGCAGGGTGGCACGCGGGAAGTACGCGTCGACGTCCTTGCCGTTGATCGTGTACTTGCCGGTGCCCGGCTTGAGGGTCACGCGGGCGACGGCCGTCTTGCGCTTGCCGGTCGCGCGGTAGCGCGCGTCGGCGGCGAGC
>JAVHXX010000305.1 GCA_031119595.1 Patulibacter sp.
GGTTCGGGCTCGGCATCAACGAGCAGGAACGTGAGTGGCTCAAGGACGTCGTGTTCGCCGACCTCAACGCGACCATCTCCGACGCGGCGACCATCGCCGGCATCACCTACATCGACATCACCCGCGCCACGAAGGGGCACGAGATCTGCTCCGATGACGAGTGGGTCAACGGACTCGCCTCGGGCGACGACCAGTACGGCGCGATCGGGAACGAGTCGTTCCACCCGAACCAGTACGCCCACGACGCGATCGCGAAGTTCTTCGAGCAGCACTACGTCGACCCGCAGGGCCGACTCCTGTTCTCCAACCCGGCCCCGGCCGACGTCCTCGCTCCGGCGGCGGGTCAGCAGATCGCGATGGGCCACGCCGACGCGTCGCCCGCGAACGGGTGCGCCAAAGACTGCGCCCAGCCGCGCGGCTGCATCCAGGACTGCGCGCTGCGGATCCAGGGCGACAACTTCTCGCCGGACACGACCGTGTCGTTGCGGCTCGCCGGTCCCGGTGCGATCACGGTCAAGGCCCGCAGCGCCGACGATCCCAACGACCTCGGCAGCTTCACCACCGACGACGACGGCGGGCTCGACGTGACCGTGCAGCTCCCGGACGGGATCCCGACCGGGCGGCAGTCGATCGACATCACGGGGGTCGATGCCTCCGGCGTCCGGCAGTACGGCACGGCGCTCTTCGTCGTGTACGAGCACGGCCTGCCCGCCGACCACGTCGACGACCCGCAGCCGACGCCCGACCCCACCCCCACTCCGACGCCGCCGTCCGACCCGGAACCGACGCCGACGCCCTCCAGCGCCGCGCCGATCACCGGAGCGGTCGCGGCGCCCGGCACCCCGCTCAGCGCGCCGACCGCGGCGCCCGTCACCGGTCCGCGGCTCGTCCTGCTCGGCTGGAAGGGCCGCGCGATGCGCCTCCAGGTCACGTGCCCGGCCACCGCGACGAAGGGCTGCCAGGCCAGTCTCGTCGTCACCCGCAACGGGAAGACCGTCGGCAGGTATCCGAAGAAGGGCAAGGTGACGCTGAAGGCCGGGGCCGTGAAGACGTATCGGATCACGCTGCCGCGATCGGTCCGCTCCAAGCAGACGGTGAGCGTGCGACTCGGCGCCCTCATCGCCGGGAAGCTCGCCACGATCAACCTCACGAAGGTGGCCGTTCCCTAGGTCCGGAAAACTTTTTCGGCGAGGATGTCGAGAACGGCCGCGCGGTTCCGTCCCAGGTTCGAACGCGGCCTGTGTGGGTCGCCATCACCGAGGAGAACATCATGGGCAAGTACCTGCTGCTCAAGCACTACCGCGGCGCCCCGGCGTCGGTCAACGACATCCCGATGGACCAGTGGGAACCGGACGAGGTCACCGCGCATCTCCAGTACATGCGCGACCTGGCCTCGCGGCTCGAGGAGACCGGCGAGTTCGTGAGCAGCCAGGCGCTCGCACCCACCGGCACCTGGGTCCAGTTCGGTGGTGACGGCCAGCCGCCCGTCACCGACGGTCCGTTCGCGGAGACGAAGGACCTCATCGCCGGCTGGATGATCATCGACGTCGACACCTACGACCGCGCGGTCGAGGTGGCCGGGGAGCTCTCCGCTGCGCCCGGCGCGGGCGGCCGGCCGATCCACGAATGGCTCGAACTGCGCCCGTTCTACGGCGTCCAGGCCTCCGCGACCGAGTGAACGACGCCCTCCTCCGGGAGCTGGTGCCCTCGGTCATCGGCGTGCTCGTCCGTCGCGGAGCAGACTTCGCGGCGGCCGAGGACGCCGTCCAGGAGGCGCTCGTCGAAGCCGTCCGCGCCTGGCGCGACGACACCCCGCGCGACCCGAAGGGCTGGCTCGTCACCGTGGCGTGGCGGAAGTTCCTCGACGCCGTCCGTGCGGACTCGTCCCGGCGGCGTCGCGAGGAGCTCGTCGACGCCGAGCCGGCGCCGGGCCCCGCAGGCTCCGTCGACGACACCCTGCAGCTGTACTTCCTGTGCGCGCATCCGTCGCTGAGCCCGAACGCCGCCGCCGCGCTGACGCTGCGCGCGGTCGGTGGCCTGACCACCCGCCAGATCGCCGACGCCTACCTCGTCCCCGAAGCCACGATGGCGCAGCGGATCAGCCGCGCGAAGCGGACCGTCGCGGACGTCCGCTTCGACCAGGTCGGGGACGTCGGCACGGTCGTCCGGGTGCTCTACCTCGTGTTCAACGAGGGGTATTCCGGCCAGGTCGACATCGCCGCCGAGGCGATCCGGCTCACCCGGCAGCTCGCGGCGATCGCGGACCATGAGGAGATCGCCGGCCTGCTCGCGCTGATGCTGCTCCACCACGCCCGCCGGCCGGCCCGGATCGCGGGCGACGGCCGACTCGTCCCGCTACCCGAGCAGGACCGCAGCCTCTGGGACACGGGCCTCATCGCCGAGGGCGTGGGCATCCTGCAGGCCGCGCTCGCCCGCGACCGGCTCGGCGAGTTCCAGGCCCAGGCCGCGATCGCCGCCCTCCACGCCGACGCCCCCAGCGCGGAGGAGACCGACTGGGTGCAGATCGTCGAGTGGTACGACGAACTCGTCCGCCTCACCGACAGCCCGGTGGTCCGCCTCAACCGCGCCGTGGCGATCGGTGAGGCCGACGGTGCCCGGCTCGGGCTCGCCGCCCTGGCCGACCTCGACGACTCCCTCCCGCGCTACGACGCCGTCGCCGCGTACCTGCACGAGCGCGACGGCGACCTGCGCGCGGCGGCGCGCGGGTACGTCGCCGCGGCGGCGGCCGCGTCGAATCTCGCCGAACGCGACCACCTCACCCGGCAGGCCGCGCGGCTCAACGCGCGCCTGCGGGCCGGCACCGATCCGGCAGCGGACTGAAGCGAGGCGACCGGCGCGTCACGCCGCCGCGGCGAGCAGTGGCGGCGCCCAGCGCGGCCAGGCGGCGTCGCCGACCGGCCGTCCACGTTCGAACCGCGCGACCGGGACGAACGGCGTCGCGGCCCGGCTGTTGTCGTAGAACGTCGTCCGGTCGGCGGTCACGCGCGCAGCGGAGACGAGCGACCACAGGCGATCGAACCGTTCCCGGATCTTCGCCTCCGGCACGGCGTGTCCACCGGTCGCGACGCGGTGGTCGACGCGCAGGACGGCGAGCTCGACCGGGATGAGCATCACGTGCAGCGCGACCAGGAAGCCGGCCGTCGTCGCACGCTCGACGAGGTCGACCTTGCTCGGGTGGCTGAAGACCGTCTCGGTGATGAACGAGCGCCGCTCGGCGATGGCATCGTCGCGAAGCGCGGCCGCCGCCTGCGACGCCGCGTAGGCGTGCTCGAGTTCGGCTCCGGGCCAGCGCTGCGCAGCGAGTTCGTCCGCGTTCACGAACGGGAGCCGTGTGACCGGCTGGAGCACCTCGCGGACGAAGGTCGACTTGCCGGAGCCGTTCGGTCCTGCGAGCACGTGCAGGACGGGCGTGCTCACGCGGCGCGCGCGCCCGGCGGGTGGACGACGACGTCACCGTCGTCGTCGGCCTCGGCCCACGGCTGCCCCGTTGAGGCGAGCGATGCGGTGAAGTCCAGCGAGGCCGCTCGGCCTGCGATCTGCTCGTCCCAGGCGGCCCGGACGAGCGCCTGTGCGTGGTCGTCGACCTCGTCGTAGGTGGCGCGACCGGTCAGCACGCGCTCGATGGCGTCGTGGGTGACGGCCGGCGAAGCCTCGAGTTCGCGCCCGATCCGCGCCCAGTGGTCGAGCTGCTGCGCAGCACTGCGGCTGTGCACGCGCCCGGCCGCCTTCGCGGCCTCGAAGAGATCCCCGTCGATTCGCGTGGGCATCGTCGCCATGTGGTCACCGTAGCAGTTCGCTACAGGGCCTTGGCATCCGTGGACGCCTGACGCATCCCGTCCTGGAGGAGCGCCCGCGACATCGAGACGAGCGCCGCGATCTCGTCGGCGCCGGCCTGGAGGCGGTCCGTGCGGATCGCGAGGGCGAACACCCCGGTCGCCATCGCCCACAGTGCCTTGGCGGTGGTCTCCGGTTCGAGCGCCGGGTTGATGGTGCCGTCGGCGATGCCCTCGGTGATGAGGCCGGCGAGGGTCGCGAGTTGGTTCGCGATCAGACGCTCGATCGGGGCGAGCGCCTCGGGCTCGCTCGGCGGGTCGACGAGCAACCGGAACTGCTCCGGCCAGGTCTGGGCGAAGCGGGCGTAGGCGAAGCCGATCGCCTCGATCCGCTCCCACGCCGTGAGGCCGGGTTCGGCGACGACCGACTCGAGGTAGTCGCGGTTCTGCTCGAGCGTGCGCTCAGCCACGGCGACGAGGAGCGCGGAGCGACCACCGACACGGTTGTAGACGGTCTGGACGGCGACGTCGGCGTGGGCCGAGACGGCCTCCATGGTGAGGCCCTCGGTGCCGTGCTCGGCGAGGATCGCCTCGGCGGCGTCGACGATCTGCGCGCGGATCGCGGCACTACGGCGCTGCGTGCGGGTCGCGGTCATGGGCCGATTCTAAGTGGATTTGGAGTGGCGTTCAGCCAACCTCGGAGAGATGGCGCTCCAGTGATGTAACCGATTCCATCTTTCGGTTATCGTCCGCGCCGCGCTGCGGGTCGAAGCCGGTCCCGCAGCTCCGGAATCGTCAGGACAGGGACCCGCCTCATGGCCACGACCACCACCACGCTCGGCATCCGTCGCGAGATCTTCGACGACGTGCACGAGGACTACCGCGAGAGTTTCCGCGCGTTCCTCCAGGCCGAGGTCGTGCCGAACCACGAGGCGTGGAAGAAGGCGCACATCGTGCCCCGTGAGCTGTTCACGAAGGCTGCCGAGGGCGGCTTCATCGCGATGGACATCCCGGAGGAGTACGACGGCGTCGGGATCGACGACTGGCGCTTCCACGCGGTCCTCGCCGAGGAATGCGCCTACGCCGCGGTGCAGTCGTCGTGGATGGGCCCCTCCGTGGTCAACGACCTCGGTCTGCCGTACCTGCTCGCCGCCGCGAACGAGGAGCAGCGCGGGCGCTGGTTCCCGGGCATCGCGTCCGGCGAGATCATCCTCGCGCTCGCGATGACCGAGCCCGGAACCGGCTCCGATCTCGCCGGCATCCAGGCCCGCGCGGTCCGTGACGGCGACGACTGGATCCTCAACGGGGCGAAGACCTTCATCTCGAACGGCATCAACGCGGACCTCGTCGTGACCGCGGTCCGCACCGGCGACGACCCGCACGCCGGCCTGTCGATGATGGTCCTCGAGCGCGGCATGGAGGGCTTCGAGCGCGGCAAGCAGATCGAGAAGGTCGGCCAGCACGCGAACGACACCGCCGAGCTGTTCTTCAACGACTGCCGCGTCCCCGGTGCGAACCTCCTCGGCGAGGAGGGCACCGGCTTCGGGCAGCTCATGGCCCACCTCGTGCCGGAGCGTCTGTCGCTCGCGGTGTCGAGCATGGCCGGTGCCGAGGCGGCACTCAAGTTGACCATCGACTACGTCAAGGAACGCAAGGCGTTCGGCCGGCCGATCAGCACCTTCCAGAACACCCGCTTCCTCCTCGCCGACCTCCAGACGAAGGTCGAGATGACGCGCCTCTTCATCGACCGCACCATCGCCCGCCACGTCGAGGGCACCGCGACCGTCCAGGAGGCCGCGATGGCCAAGTACGCCGCGACGGAGCTGTTCTCCGAGGTCGCCGACGCGGGCGTGCAGCTCCACGGCGGGTACGGCTACACGACCGAGTACGCGATCAGCGAGTTCTGGACCGACGCCCGTCTGAACCGCATCTACGCGGGCACGAACGAGATCATGAAGGAGCTCATCGGCCGCGCGATGGGCCTCTAG